>CAZVAB010000015.1:0-16145 GCA_964625045.1 uncultured Oscillospiraceae bacterium
GGACATACTCCGCAGAAGTTACCGCCTTTCGACGCAATCTCCTGCATCATCGCATACGCGCGCAGAATTCCCCTACACGCTCTTGAATAGTATACCACCCCTTATTCCGTTTGTCAACTACTTTTTTAGAGAAAATCACAAAAATTTCTTATGTTTTTCGTGAAAAGTGCCGCTGGGATTTTGGCGTAAAAATCTCCCCGGATTTCCGGGGAGATGCTCTTCTCTATTCATGTTTCAGCATTTTCCGATTCAGATACCATACATATCCGCTGTACACCACTAGATTGGCAACAGCGAGCAGCTGCAGTGAAAACACTTCGCTATCAAACAGGTAGCTTCCGTAGGTGCAAAGGGAAATTCCCACCAATCCTGCGCACAGGGGCAGCGTTTTTGGCATCAGCACCGCCAGCGCCACCGCCATGATCTCGCAGGGGTATCCATACCGCTCATGCATGGACGGCAGGAGGAAAACGCAGCTATATGCCAGCAAAAATGCCATCATCAGGATGTTCTTCCCTTTCGCCTGTACGTTATGGCGCAGCCACATGACCATCAGCGCCGCCAGCACTGCGACCGTTATCACCATTGCGGCCTTACCCAAAAGCCTGTATTCCGCCCCCACCTGCTCATGGGTCAGCAAAAGCCATGGGGTTGGATAATTCATGGACATGTAGGGATAAGTCTCCGTCTGCTGGAAATAAATTCGGAACGTATCCAAAATATTTCTTCCGAATACCATCATGGGCAATCCCGTCAGCAAGGTCGCCCCGGGGATCAGTGCGAATTGCAGCACAGAGAACTTCCGCTGCCGGTAGTAAACGAACAAAAACACAGGCAGAAAGAATACCGCCTGGAGCTTGCAGGCAAAAGACAGCCCCAGCAGCACCATGGCGCTGGGATATTTTTCCTTCACCAGCTGCAGCAGTGCCAGAATCCCAAAGGTGCAGAAAATGGAATCACACTGGGCCCAGGCGCAGGAATTCAGGAAAACCGTCGGCAGAAACAGAACGGTGCTGTACGCCCCCAGGGCTTTCCAGTCTTTCTGCTCCCCCGCTAATTTTCCAGTCAGCAGTCCGGCACTGACCGCCAGCCCATAGTCAAACACCGTGGACAGTGCTTTATAGGCATGAAGGGGCTCCAGTGGCAGTTTTGTCAGCAGCCAGATGGCCGCCTGGTATACCAGATTATAGTTCCCCACCTGAACGGACAATCCATTGTCCCGGATCTGCTCGTACCAGGGCAGCAGAAAGAAATGGCTGTCTCCGCTGACATGGTCAAGCAGCGGCAAACGCAGGAGCAGCCCCGCAGCAGAAACCAGTACTCCGATCAATATCACCAAGTGGTCATCGATCCATTCCAACACGCTTTTTTCGATCTTACTCATATCCTCAACTCCTATGGCACCTAGTTTACCACAGCGGTACCAAAGTGTCAATGACGCAAACAGGCAGCTGCGCCATCAGCGCAGCTGCCCATCGATCATTTAATTTCCCACTGTTTGATCTGGCTTACCTTCTCATACAGCCGCAGGTAACTGTCGTAGCGGGTCTTTTCGAGCTCCCCCGCAGCCACCGCCGCTGTTACGGCGCAGCCGGGCTCTTTTCGGTGGGTGCAGTCCCGGAACTGGCATTTTCCCGCATAAGGGGCAAAATCCCGGAAGGCATACTGAAGATTTTCCTTCAATATCACATCCATCTGATCCGTGTCAAAAGCGGAGAAGCCCGGGGTATCGGCAACATAGGTATCCGGCCCCAGCTGGTACAGCTCCACATGGCGGGTGGTGTGCCGGCCACGGCCCAGCTTTTCGGAAACCTCCCCGGTGGGCAGATCCAGTTCCGGGCAAAGCCGGTTCAAAACGCTGCTTTTGCCAACACCGGAATTTCCCGTGAAAGCTGTTAGTTTTCCCTGAATGGCTTCCTTCAGTTCCTGCACGCCCTCGCCTGTCTGGGCGCTGGTGCAGATCACGTGGAAGCCCGCATGGCGATAGATCCGTTCCAGATCCAACGCCGGATCCAGATCACATTTATTGATACACAGGATCAGCGGAACCTCCTGGTCACCGGCAATGGCCGCCACTCGGTCAATGAGAAACGGCTCCGTCACCGGATTGACGTTGGCGGCAAATACCACCAGCGCATCCACATTGGCAACCGCCGGACGAACGAAGCTGTTCTTCCGGGGCAGGATCCGCTCCACCATTCCCCTGCCCCGCTCCACAGTGATCTCCACCATGTCGCCGGTCAAGGGAGAGTTTCCCCCTTTTCGGAGAATGCCTCTGGCACGGCAGGTCACCATGCCGCTCTCCGTCTGTACTTCATAAAATCCGCTCAAGGAGCGCAAAATGCGTCCCGTTCGTTTTTCAGTCATCGGCTTTTCCATTCTGCCCCGTGGTGCCGGCTGTTCCGGTGGCACCGGTATTTCCGCCAGCGGTGCCAGTATTGGTGTTTCCATTGTCCTTGGCATCGAAATCCACCACAATGATCCAGGCCGTTGCGGGATCTTCATCCAGCATGGCGGTAAAGGTCATCTTGCCCTCACCCATGAGTTTCACTTCCACGCTGACCGTTCCGGCAAACACCGGGCGCTCTTCCATCAGCTGATCCTCTCTCCAAATGGTAAGGACCGCATCCGCTGTCAGTTCATTGGGCAGCTGGATCGTCACCGTCTTTTCCACATAGGTATCCGGGATGATGGGATCCGTGGGATTGGTGTGATCCGGGTTCTGGCTTCCCTTGGAAACCTTCAGGATCAGCAAAGTGGTCACGTCCACCTCGGTATCCGCCATGATGGACTGCTCCACCACGATACCCGCCTGCTGGGTGCTCTCCACTTCCTCCACTTCAAAGTTATTGAAGCCGGAGCCGATCAGGAGCTTTTTCGCCATTTCCAGGCTCCGTCCCATGACATAGGGCACCTTTGCCTTCTGCTGCACAGGGCCGGTGCTGATCCACAGTGTCACGGTCTGACCCTGCTCCAGCTTTTCACCCTTGGCAGGATCGGTGCGGATGACGCAGCCTGCTGCCACAGTGCTGCTGTTTTCCATTTTGGGCAGGTATTTCAGTCCCAGCTGCATATTGTCAAGGAATTCCTGTGCCTGCTGCTGGGGGACATTGCTCAGATCCTCCATCACCTTTTCCTTGGGCTCCGGGCCGTAGCTGACGGTGACGGTGATGGTCTCACCCTTCATCATCTTCTTATCGGAAGTAAGGCTCTGCTTCATGATCTGTCCCTTGGCGTATTCATCGCTGTGCTTTCGGTCGCCCAGCTTGAAAACGATATCCGGGTACTGGCTTTGGGCCAGCTCATAGTCCATGCCCAACAGGTTCGGGACCGTGATCACATTATCCGATTCTCCGGTGCCGCCAAAAACCGCCACGCAGAACAGGATGATCGCCGCCAGAGCCACCGTTGCGCAGGCAATGATGGAAATGGTCGCCACCTTGCTCCGCTCTTCCCGCTCCTCCACGATCTGCTCCCGGCGGCGGGCAGGCTTCTGCTGGGGCTGCTTGGGCCGGGGCGGGGTTTCCCGCCGGGGCATCGGTGTCGGTGCCTGCTTTGCAGCGGTACGCTCCGCTACCGTTTTGGGCAGGGGCATGGTCTCATCCAGATCTTTGGGCTGGGGCTTCAAATGGGTCGCCGCATCCAGATCCGGGTTTGGGTTATTATAGTCAAACAAAATGGAGGGATTCTTTCGGAATTCATCCATATCCTGCAGCATTGCCGCCGCGGTGGAATACCGATCCCCCGGCTCATGGGACATGGCCCGCATGATGATCTGCTCCAAGCCGCCAGGAATATTGGGGTTCAGGACAGAGGGCATCACCGGCTTGCCGTTGATGTGCTGAATTGCCACCGCCACAGGGGATTCCCCATCATAGGGCGGCCGCCCGGTCATCATCTCGTACATCACAACACCCAGGGAGTAGATATCCGAACGGTTATCCACCCGTCCGCCCTTGGCCTGCTCCGGGGAAATATAATGCACGGAGCCCAAGGCTTCCTTGGTCAGGGTATTGCTCTTGGACATCACCCGGGCAATACCAAAGTCCGTCACCTTCACGGAGCCGTTTTTCAGCACCATCACGTTATGGGGCTTGATATCCCGGTGGATGATGCCCCGGCTGTGGGCGTGATCCAATGCCTTGCCGATCTGGATGGCAAAATGCAATGTCTCTTTCCAGTTGAGCACGCCCTTCTTTTCCATGTACTGCTTCAATGTGATGCCATCGATCAGCTCCATCACGATATAGTCCGCATCATTGCTGGTGGACACATCGTACACGGATACGATGTTGGGATGGCTCAGCATGGCAACAGCCTGGCTTTCCGCATGGAAGCGGCGGCGGAATTCCTCATCCTGGGTATACTCCGCTCTCAAGATCTTGATGGCGACCAATCGGTTGAGCCGATGACACCGGGCCTTGTATACCACCGCCATACCGCCGGTACCAATGACCTCCAATATTTCATATCGGTTGTCCAGCAACCGACCAATATATCTATCCATATCCATAAATGATTCTCCTTCCGTCTGCTCAGATCTGGATCAGCACGCCGGTCACATTGTCCGGTGCGCCACGGCTCTTGGCGATCTCCAGCAGACGCTGGCAGCAAAATTGTTTCTTTACGCCATGCACGACTTCAAACAGGATCTCCTGGTCATCGATCATGTTGGACAGGCCGTCGGTGCACAGCACCAGGCAGTCCCCTTTCTGTGCATCCATGTGGAACAGGTCACACATCACCATGGCTTCTGTTCCAATGGCGCGGGTGATGTAATTCTTGCCCGGGTATGTCTTGGCCTCCTCCGGGGTCACTTCCCCCCGCTGCACCATCATTTCCACCAGAGAATGGTCAACGGTCAGCCGGTGGATGCCATTTTGATTGATGCCATAGGCACGGCTGTCACCCACATTGGCGATGGTCACTTCCTCGTCCTTGATCAGCACGGCCACCAGCGTGGTACCCATGCCCGAAAACTCCTCAAACTGCTGTGCCTGATCAAACACCGTAAAGTTTGCCAGCTTTACAGCGCCCTGGAGCATCTGGTCGATCTGGCCCTGCTCCATGCCGGAAGAAAACGTTCTTCGGACTTCCTGCACAAAGACATCCGCCGCCAAAGTGCTGGCAACATTTCCCGACTTTGCCCCACCCATACCGTCGCAAACGACGCAAAGAAGGGTATTGCGGTCAAGCTCTTCAATTTGATAGGTGTCCTGGTTTTGGCTGCGGACGCATCCCGCATCCGTTACGCCCCACCACTGCATATTTCCTCACTCCTTCCGGGATCATTGGTATGCCCGTTAGCGGCACTGGTTTTCCTGTTGCTTGGTGTATTTTCTTCGCAATTGACCGCAGGAGGCATCAATATCGCCCCCCAGGGTCCTGCGGACAGTGGCTGTAATGCCCCCATCCTCCAGCATTTTCTGGAATTTTGCCACAGCAGCCTTGCTGCTGGGCTTTAAGGGACTTTCCTCCACATGGTTCAGCGGGATCAGATTGAAGTGGGCCGGCAGTCCCTTCATCCGGCTCAAGATCTCCTTTGCGTCCACTTCCCGGTCATTGACACCGTCGATCATGGCATACTCGAAGTGGATGCGCCGGCTGGTTGCCGCATAATAACGGCGGCAGGCCGCGATCAGTTCTTCAATGGGATAGGCCCTGTTCACCGGCATGATCTTCCCCCGGATCTCATTATTGGGCCCATGCAGCGAGATGGCCAGGCTGATCTGCAGCTTTCGCGCTGCCAGCTCGTAGATCTTCGGCACCAGGCCGCAGGTGGACAGGCTGATGTGGCGCACGGAAATGTTCATGCCCTCCGGGCTGTTCACCAGCTCCAGGAACCGCATCACATTGTCAAAATTGTCCAAAGGCTCACCGATACCCATGAGCACGATCCGGGAAACTGGCAGCCCGGAATCCAGCTGGGTGAACAGCACCTGGTCCAGCATTTCATGGGGCTCCAGCCGCCGCACCAAACCGCCCAGGGTGGAGGCGCAGAATGCACAGCCCATGGGGCAGCCCACCTCCGTGGAGATGCAGACGGTGTTGCCATAGTTATAGCGCATCAGCACCGTTTCCACGCAGTTTCCATCGGACAGCTTCCACAGATATTTAATGGTGCCATCCCGGGCTGACTCCTGCTTACGCACCACCTCCGGCGCATAAATGGGATAGCGCTGCGTCAGCTCCATGCGCAGACTCTGGGGCAGGTTTGTCATCTCGTCGTAGCTTCGCACGCCCTTGTGCAGCCATCCATAGACCTGCTTGGCCCGAAAGGCCGGCTGCCCCATTTCCTTCAAGACCGCCCCGATCTCCGGGATGGTCATGGATTTTAGATTCATACTTTCCTCCGCATTCTTGCGATAAAGAAGCCATCGGTATCATATTCCCCGGGCACCAGGGTCAGCATTCCGGTGGTATTCTCCGGGAACACCGGCGGCAGATCCAGCTTTTCTAAGTAAAAATCCTTGTGATAAGCCAGGAAGCTCTCCACCACGCCCTCATTTTCCCGGCGCAGCAGCGTACAGGTGGAGTACATAAGAACGCCGCCGGGTTTGACATATTCCGCCTGCTTGTGCAGGATGCGCAGCTGCAGCTCCGGCAGCCGCTCCATGTCATCCGGGTCTTTGTAGCGGATATCCGGCTTCTTGCGGATGATGCCATAGCCGGAGCAGGGCACGTCCGCCAGCACCACATCCATTTTGTGCAGCCAGGTGGGATGGTTTTCCGTTGCATCCTGCTCCCGCACCAAAATCGACTGGAGCCCCAGACGATCCGCACCGTTTTGGATCAAGGTGGTTTTATGCCGGTGGATGTCGCAGGAGCGGATCTTGCCCTGGTCACCCATGGCGATGGCGGCAGCAAAGGTCTTGCCGCCGGGGGCTGCGCAGCAGTCCAGCACCCGCACCCCATCCCCCTGGGGAATCTTGGCGCACAGAACGCTCAACTTGCTGGCAGCGTCCTGGACGTAAAACAGTCCTTCCCGGAACGCTTCCAGTTTTTCAATGCTTCCGGTATTGCTCAGGATCAGGCAATCCGGCATCCAGGGATGGGGCAGCGCCGCCACATCCTCCTGGGCAAGTTTTTCCACCAATTCCTGTGTTGTGGTGCGCAGGGTGTTCACCTGCACCACCGTCTGGGGGGTATCGTTATTTGCGGTGAGCATGGGCTCCAACCGCGTCTCGCCCACATATTCCCGCAGGGCATCGATGAGCTTCTGGGGATGGCTGTAGCGATCTTCCAAGGTGGTGGGCAGCTTCAGCTCTCCCTTGGTGCGCACGGCACTGCGCAGCACCCCATTGACCAGCCCCGGGGCAAAGCGCTGGGTACGGCAATATTTCTTCGCCAGCTCCACCGACTCATTCACGGCGGCAGATTCCGGCACTTTGTCCAGCTCATAGATCTGGTAAAGACCCAGATGCAGGATATCCCGCACCACCGGATGCAGGTCCTTGACCTTACCGGTGAGCAGCTGCGCCAAGAAGAAATCCAGCATTCCCCGGTGCTGCAGAACACCGTAACACAGCCGGGTCGCCAGAGCGGCATCCCGCTTATCCAGCCGATCCCGGGCGATATAATCTTTCAGTACGCCATTAGACCAGGCCGCACGCTTGCGGCAGGCAATGAGCGCATCCAGCGCTGTTTTTCTTGCAGACATTGTTTATCCCTCCAACGGGTGTCCTCTGAAATAATCCGGTGCAGCCATACGTTTGCCGCCTTCGGCCTGCAGCTGACGAATTTCGATGGCACCTTCTCCACAGGCGATTTGTAAGCCTTTCTTGGTCAGTCCCAAAATGGTTCCCGGTTCTCCGCTTCCCGGCACCAGTGCGGTGGCATGGATCTTAAACTTCGTTCCGCCGATCTCGGCAGTGGCCACCGGCCAGGGATGCAGGCCCCGAACCTTGTTATGGATCTGCTGGGCAGTCATTGTCCAGTCAATGGGGCACATGGACTTGTCCAGCATCGGAGCAAAGGTAGCCTTTTCCGGGTCCTGGGGTGTCCTTGTAACAGTCCCTTTCTCGAAAGCAGCCAGTGTCTTACTCAAAACCTCCGCGCCCAGAACCGCCAGTCGGTCCAGCAGTTCTCCGGCGGTCTCATCCGGGCCGATGGGCGTTTTCGCCACGTCGATGACATCTCCCTCATCCACGCCCCGGGACATAAACTGCACGCTCACGCCCGTCTCCTTCTGACCGTCCAGCACCGCCCACTGATAGGGCGCGGAGCCACGGTACTGGGGCAGGATGCTGGCGTGGACATTGATGCAGCCCTTACCCGGCACATCCAGCACCGTCTGGGGCAGGATGCGGCCATAGGCCACCACCGCGCACACATCGGGGTTCAGTTCTTTCAACTGGTTCACCGTCTCCGTTTCCCGGAAGTTTTCCGGCTGGAACACCGGGATGCCCTTTTCCTGGGCCAGCACTTTTATAGGAGATGCCACCAGCTTCATACCCCGGCCCTTGGGCCGGTCCGGCTGGGTGTACACGCCCACCACATCAAAGCCATCGTCAAGGATCCGCTTCAAGCAGGTCGCCGCAATATCCGGCGTGCCCATAAATACAACTCTCATGGCTCGTCCTCCGCAAGATCAGTCCATTTCCAGTTCTTCCTCGGTCATAAACCGGTCCATCACCTGGGTGTAGAGAATGCCATCCAGATGATCCAGCTCATGGCAGAAGCAGCGGCCGATGAGCTCTTCACCCTCGGCTTCAAACCAATCGCCATGGCGGTCCTGGGCTCGCACCTTGGCATAGTAGGGACGCTTGACCCAGCCATAGCGGCCGGGGACGCTCAGGCAGCCCTCCGGGCCCTCCTGCTCTCCGTCGGTCTCCAACAGCTCCGGGTTCACCAGTTCCAGGATCTCATTCCCGGTGTCCACCACCACCACACGGCGTAAAATGCCGATCTGGGGGGCTGCCAGGCCAACGCCACCGGAATCCACCACTGTCTCCACCATGTCATCCAGAAGTCTTCCCAGCTTGCCGTCAAACTTTTCAACCGGCTTGCACACCTTGTGCAGCGCAGGGTCCTTATCCGTCAAAATCTTACGCAGTCCCATATCTATCTTCCTCACTTATTCATCGCTTCCGTTGACATCCACAAAGGCGCCAACACCTCGGTTTTGCTTATCCAGCATGAACTGCCGCAGTAAATGGGCCAGCAGCAATCGCAGCTGTTTCGTCATCCGGCAGCGCAGAGTCAGCCGGTAACGGTAATTGTAATTGATCTTGGGCACCGGGCATGGTGCCGGCCCAAGGCAGCGGCACACCTCCTGGGCGTACTCCGGCTGTGTCAAACAGGCATGGAGACTTTCCCGAAACTTTGCCGCTCCATGGAGCACCCGGGCTTCCTCCTGACCCAAAAAGGTCACGCTTACCAGATCCCCAAAGGGCGGGCATTGCTGCATTTGCCGCAGCTGGATCTCCAGATCATAAAATCCGTCATAATCCTGCTCTGCCGCCAATCGGATGACCTGATGCTCCGGCACCATGGTCTGGATCAGCGCCTTTCCGGGAGCATCCCCCCGTCCGGCACGGCCTACCACCTGGGTCAGCGTATTAAATGTCGTTTCCGCTGCCCGGTAGGAACCGGAGTACAACTCCCGGTCCGCATCCAGCACGCCCACCAGCGTCACATCGGGCAAATTCAAACCCTTTGCCACCATCTGAGTACCAATGAGCACCGGAACATGGTCATTTTTGAAATGCTCCAAAATTTTTTCGTGGGTGTTCACCGCATTGATGGTGTCCGCATCCATCCGGGCCACTTCCATATCCGGGTACAGCCCTTCCAGTTCCAGCTGGGCCTTTTGGGTGCCCACACCCACCCGCTTCAGCGGGCCGCCACATTCCGGGCACCGCTCCGGCACCGGAACGGAATAGCCGCAATAGTGGCACATGATGCGCTCATTGGCACTGTGGTAAGTCAGCCTTGCGCTGCACCGGGGACATTCGGGAGCTTTCCCGCATTCCACGCACACCAGTGCCCGGCTGTTTCCCCGGCGGTTAAGAAACAGGATGCTCTGCTTTCCCGCCGCCCGGGTCTGGCAGATAGCCTCCTGCAGCGGCAGGCTGTAGGCCAGATCATTGCCATATTTTACTTCTTCCTTCATGTCCACGATTTGGACAGTGGGAAGGGAACGGCCATTATACCGCTGATGCAGGGTATAAAGCCGGTAATCGCCATTTTTTGCCCGGTACATGCTCTCGATGGAGGGCGTTGCAGAGCCCAGCACCACAAGCGCACGTTCCCGGTCTCCCCGCCAGATCGCCACCTCTTTGGCTGCGTACCGGGGGGAATTTTCGGATCGATAGGAGTGTTCCTGCTCCTCATCCATAATGATAAGCCCCAATTGTGAACTGGGTGCGAACACGGCGCTGCGTGTGCCCACGATCACGCTGGCTTCTCCTGATGCGATGCGTTTCCATTGGTCATTCCGCTCTCCGGCGGAAAGGCTGCTGTGCTGCACAGCAATGCGGTTTCCAAAATGCGCTGCCATCAGGCTCAGCAGCTGGGGTGTCAAGCCGATCTCCGGCACCAAAAGCAGTGCGCTTTTGCCCCGTTCCAGGCACTGACCGATGAGCTTGATGTAGACAGAAGTTTTTCCCGATCCGGTGACACCGTACAGCAGTGCGACCCCCGGTTTCTCCTGTTCCATCTGGGCGCACAGGCCCAAAAATGCCTGCTCCTGCTCCCGGTTCAGCACCAGCGGGCCGTTCAGCATCGCAGGGCGGATATCCCGGCACCGCAGCACGGTCTTTTCTGACAAAGTCAAATATCCCAGCACCGCCAAACGCTTTACCGTCTCTGGAGAAGCGCCGGTATAGTAGCAAAGTTCTTTCACCGACACGCTGCCGATGCTGCACATCAGCTCCAATACGGAGCGCTGCATGGCGGCGGATTTGGGTCGATGGGAAGCAAATTCCATAGCTTCCTCACTGGAGGAAGCAAGTGTAGCGATTTTTTCAGTCTTATCGCCGGTCTTGCGCAGAAGTGTCACGCTTCCGCTGATCCACTTCTTCCGCAGCAGATACTGGGCTGCTTTCTGGAAAACATCGTCGTCTCCCATCCATTCCCGCAGTGTGCCCTCTTCCGCCTGTCCGCCTGCGTCTTCCAGGAAGCGCAGGAGCTTCCGGGCCGCTTCCTGCCTGGGCGGCTTGTCCTTCCAGGCAGTATCCTCCGTCAGGCGGAAGGTATTTTTCTCTTTGAACCAAAGTCCCACCGGGAGCATAGCCCGCACCGCATCATAAAAGGTGCAGAAATAGCGCTCCCGTAAAAACGCCGCCAGACGCAGCATCCGGGGAGAAAGCAGGCTCACTTCATCCAGCACCTGCTCCACGCTTTTGAGTCCTTGGCTGTTTCCATCCTCCACGGACAGCACCACCCCTTCGCAGCGGCGGTTTCCCTTTCCGAAGGGGACCGTCACCCGCTGCCCCGGGGTCAGCTGCATCGTGTCCGGGATGTGATAGGAGTAAGGCTTATCGATGGCAAAATTTGCCGCCGAAACAGCAATTTTTCCGATCATCGCCCCATCCTCCTTCGATCAGTTTGCGTATTCTTCCTTCAAGGTTGCATCCAGCTTGCCGTCAGCCACTTCCCGGATTGCCAGGGTAACAGGCTTCTCAGGCAGTTCTTCCTGCAATGCTTCCGCTTCATCAGCGATCTGTCTTGCACGCTGGGCAATGACATTCACCAGCAGGTAACGGGATTCCACATTCTTCAAAAGATCCGCAACAGGGGGGTACAACATAATTCCATTCCTCCATCAATTCTCATTGGCCACTTGGTCAATGATATGTAAAATTCTATCGGCACAGGCTTTTGCCTGGTCATTGACGACCACATAGTGGTACTTGGGTTTCTGTTCCAGCTCCCATTTCGCCCGTTCCAGGCGAATGGTGATCTGGTCCTCCGGGGTATCGCCCCGGCCCCGAAGCCGCCGCTCCAATTCTTCCCAAGAGGGGGCTTCAATAAAAATCAGCGTAGCATCCGGGCGTTTGGACTGCACACAGAACGCACCGTTGGGTTCGATGTCCAATATCACATGGCCATGCTCCAGCTTTTCTTCCAGCTGCCGGGAGGGCGTTCCATAAAAATTCTTGTTGTGTTCATCGTATTCCAGGAAAGCATCCTGCCGGATCATCTCCTGGAACTTGTCCCGGGTGACGAAATAGTAGCTCACACCCTCCTGCTCACCGGGTCTGGGGGGACGGGTAGTGGCAGAGACCGAAAACTGCAGATCCTGCCGCCCTTCCATCACTTTTTTCAGAACGGTGCTTTTTCCCACGCCGGAAGCACCGGAAATAATAAAGAGCTTTCCCTTTTTCATTTCTCTTCCTCCCCCAGTTCCTGCTTTCCTGTCCAACGTGCCGAAATGGTCTCCGGGGCGATGGCGGACAGGATCACATGATCCGTGTCCATCAGCAGAACTGTCTTTGTTTTATGTCCATAAGAGGCATCAATGAGCATACCCCGGTCCCGGGCTTCCTGGACCAGGCGCTTGATGGGGGCCGAGTCCGGTGTAACGACAGCAAGCAGCCGTGATGCTGCGATCATACTTCCAAAACCAATATTGATAAGCTTCATAATTTCCCCTTACTCGATATTCTGTGTCTGCTCCCGGATCTTTTCCAGCTCTGCCTTGATATCCACCACGATCCGGGCCAGGCGCACATCGGTGCACTTGGAGCCGATGGTGTTGGCCTCCCGATTCATCTCCTGAAGCAGGAAGTCCAGCTTCCGGCCCACGGCACCGCCGCCATCAAGCATGGTGTTCATCTGCTGCAAGTGGCTTCTCAGGCGGACGGTCTCTTCGTCCACCGCCACCTTATCCGCAAAGATCGCCGCCTCGGTCAAGATCCGGTTTTCGTCGATATTGGTGGATGCCAGCACTTCCTTCAGCTTGTTTTCCAGCCGGGTGCGGTAATCGGCCACGGTCTGCCCATTGCCCTGCTCCACCTGGGTCACGAAGCCCAAAATGGTCTGGCCGCGGCTGCGCAGATCCGCATCCAGCGCAGCGCCCTCGGTGCGGCGCATGGCATCATAGCCTTCCAGGGCTTTTTGCACCACGCTCATCAGATCCTTCTGCAGCTGCTCTTCGTCCACCTGGGGTTTTTCCACCGTGAATACATCCGGCAGCTTGGAAGCAACGCTGACGCTGATATCGTCCTGGATGCCGTACTCCGAGACCATCTGGCGCATGGCGCTCAAATATCCTTCCAGCATCGCTTTGTTGATGCTGATGGAGACATCGTCCGATGCTTCCGATTTCAGGCTGATGTACACATCCACCTTACCTCTGGAAACCGCCTGCTTCACTGCCTGCTTCACCGCATCCTCCGCAAAGGACAGGCTTCTGGGCAATTTCACCGTGCAATCCAGATACCGGTTATTGACGGAGCGCAGCTCCACTGTGAACTCTCTGCCGTTGACAGTCTCAACAGCGCGGCCGTAGCCAGTCATACTTTTAATCAAGGTCATGATCCCCTTCTGTATCGGATACCCACATCTGCGCTGTGGGATATCCAGAAATAGTGTATACCGTTTTTTGCTTGCTCCCATAGCTGCGGTCATAGACCACCGCCAGGGCGATGCCCAGCGCAAACCCCAGGCAGGCGCACAGCGCGCCCCGCCTCCAGATGGCATATCCCAGACCATAGCCCAGGAAAAACAGCACCAGCGGCATCATATAGAGGGCAGCGGCGGCTTTCAGCACCGGGCCGGACTGGGATCTGATGATCACCATTTGCCCCGGCTTTGCCCCAATGGGGTTTTGCGCTTCCAGGAGCACTGTCTGCTTTGCCGCACCGCAGCCGGCGCATTTGTGGCAATCCCCGGAGCAGGCACTTTCCCGCACCCGTTCCACCTGGGCAGTTCCGTCAACGAACACCTGCCGCACACGCACCATCTGCTCCATCAGTCCGCCTCCGCCGTAACGGTTGCGTTCACCTCATAGCTGCCAACGATGCCCAGCTGACCGGCAAGGCCGCCGCCAAGCTGCACCGTCGCCTTGTGGGAAGCATCCCCCGGCTCCGCATTGGCAAAATCAACCACGATGGTGAAATCGCCATCCTTCACCGTATCCAGCACTTCCTGGGTACCACGCACCGTCACCTGCTTTTCCTTGGTGATCAGCTCCACCTTCATTCCCGCCGGAACATTGATCGTCTTGATCTGTGTCACCGTAAACTTCCGCATTTCCAGCTTTGGGATCTTGATGGACACGCTGACTTTGCTCAACTCCGACAGATTGGTCACGCCCTCGGGCATTTCCAGATCGTATGTTGCGGAGAAGTCCTCCGTCAAGTCTCCCAGCCGGATCTGGCCCAATACCAGATGATCCAGCTGCGCCAGCACCTTCTCGCTGCCCGAGACCCGAATGGTCACAGGGTCAATGGTGATCTGGCAATTGCTCTTATTCAGGAAGCTGTCCTCCACCACATCCAGCCGCAGTTCGATGTCTTTCCACCGCTGGATCTTCAGGGTATAGCGCACTTCTTCCAGATTTGTTCTGACGATCTCGCTTTCCACCAGCTCTCCCTTCGCGTCATACAGGCTCACCGGGAAGCTCTGGCTGATGGTCTCCGTCTTACCTTCCAGATCCACATTGATCCGGGCCGTGGTGATTTGATCGATCACAGCGGAGGGACCTGTAACGGTGATCTTGGAATTGTCCAACGCTCCATTTTCCTTAAAGACGATGAACTGCTCCGGTACTTTTCCCGTGTAGTCCACCTGAATATCCAGTTCCTTGGACTTCCACTCCGAAACGCTCAAGGTGATCTCCTGGGGGACCTGGCTGATCACTTTATAGGAATTGTTGGGTGCGTCGCCAGGATAGACGATGCGGTAACTCAGCGTTTGCTCTCCCGCATTGGAGATCTTGGACAGGTCCGCGATCAAGGTGATGTTGGAGCTGTTCAGCTTGATCACATCCGTGCGGTTGCCGCTGATACGCAGCGTTACGGTGGGCTTTTCCTCCCCAATGAGCATCATGCCATTGGCGATCAAAACGTCCTCATTTTCCAGCACCACAGGGATGTTATAGAAAGTATCCTCATATTCCGGGTTTACCACTGTAACCACATACAGCCACAGGCCAATGGCGACCACCACGGACAGCAACGCATACAGAAAATTCTTTTTCATTTCCGGCCCTCCTTGCCCATCTGCTGCAGTTTCTGCCGCAGACGCACCGACAGCCCCTCCTGCTTCATGCCATCCTCCGGGCACAGCTCATTGGTCAGCAGCCGCTCCAGTGTCTGGGGTGCCAGATGGCGCTTGAGCATACCGCCCACCGCCACAGAAATGGTTCCGGTCTCCTCAGAGACGATCACCACCACCGCATCGGACGCTTCACTCATGCCCACGCCCGCCCGGTGCCGGGTTCCCAGATCCGCGCTGAGGCGGTCACTGGAAGAAAGGGGCAGCACGCAGCCGGCAGCGGTCATCCTGCCCTCCCGCACGATCATGGCGCCGTCATGCAGAGCGGCCTTCGGGAAGAAAATATTGCGGATCAACTGTTCGGACATTTGACCTTCGATCTTTGTTCCGGTCTTGATATATTCATCCAGCGGGTTATCCCGGGCAAAGACGATCAGGGCGCCCACCCGCTCCCGGCTCATGACCTCGCAGGCCGCAACGGTCTGGCGGATGACAGGAAGCATCTCCGTTCCCTGCTTTTCACCGCCCAGAAGATTGCGGAACTTCATATTGCCCAGATGGTCCAGCATCCGGCGCAGCTCCGGCTGGAACAGCACCACCAGTGCGATCAATCCGATCTGCAAAAACTGGCTCATGATGAAGCTGATGGTATATAGATTCAGCGCCTCCGTCAGCCAGGCTGCCACCAGTATGCCCAGCACAGCCTTGGCCACCCGGCTGGTGGCCGTGGTGCGAAACAGCGGCAAAATCTTGTAGATCAAATATGCGACGATGATGATATCCAAATAGTCCGACCATTTCATTTTGGTCAACTGTTGGAACAATTCATGAATGGTATTCATCTTACCACCTTAACCTCTTTCCTATTCCAACAGACCCACTTTCGTGAAATCTGTATACAAAGCCTATTATCTGTACCATTATAGCGGATTTGCCGCTGGATGGCAATACTATTTCAGAAAATTTTTTGTTTCTCTGTC
>CAZVAB010000016.1:0-15942 GCA_964625045.1 uncultured Oscillospiraceae bacterium
GCCGGAAGGAGATCCCTAAGCCGGATGGCGGTGTCAGAAAGTTGGGTATCCCAACGTAGCCGGGAGTCCGGTGCTGCAACGCTCAATAACAAATGAACGACTCGCACAGGCAGGATACTACAGCATCCTTGCTCGGTACGAGTCGTTGCACTTATGCGATTGAACCGCCGTGTACGGAACCGTACGCACGGTGGTGTGAGAGGTCGGGGCTATTTAGCCCCTCCTACTCGATCATTTCAGCTTGTTGCGGTAAATGAAAATGTGGATGGACAGGAAAAAGATGATCCCCATGGAAATGACCTTGTGCAGGGCCATCAGCAGGCTGATCTCCTGAAAGATCATTCCCACAATGCCCGTGACGAAGGAAAGAAGGACAAGTCCCAGCAGAAGCCAACGCTTCAAGCCCAGCTTCCGGCGGTAGACCACCGTGTGGACGATGGTCAGCAGCAAAAAGAGGACGGAAGCCAGCTTGTGGATGTGCACACCGGTAAGGGAGACGAGAATGGTCAGCAGGAAGCTGAGAAACAGGGCGATGTTCAGTGCTTTTTTCATGCGGTGCGTGCCTCCTGCTTGCCGGGGATCGTCTTGATGCCGAAGAGGAAGTAGATGATGTGGAATGCCCACACCGCGCCCAGTACCGCGCAGCCTACGGTCACGCTCTTAATGGCCATCATGATAAAGCCAATGCTCATGAGCAGGGTGACTGTGGCCATGATGCGGATCTTGGCTGCCATGGTCATGCCACGGCCCGCTACAAAGTCCTCCAGGTTGTCTTTGTACAGCCGGGTATTACGGAACCAGGTATCCAGTTTTTTAGAGCTGCGGGCGAAGCAGAAGGCTGCCAGCATCAGAAACGGGAAGGCGGGAAGCATGGGCACCACGGCGCCCACCGCCCCAAGGCCCACACCAATGCAGCCCAGGATGATATACAGGATCTTTTTCATAGTGATCTCTCCAATCGCTTTTTTTCTTTTTTGGTTTCCATGACATGGCGCAGGGCCAGTACCGGGTGGTAAAATATCATGCGGGGGCCGGAAAAGCGCATGACCGTGCGGATCTTTTCCTGCATTTCCGGCTGATAGCAGTGCACCTTACAGTTGGAGCAGAAGGTTTTTGTCTCCATGAAAGGGCATTTGTCGCTGCGCATTCTGGTGTAGGCATCCAGTGCGGCGCAGTCGGGGCAGAGAGCCTTGCCGCCGTGATTTTTCCGGCAGTAAATGCGGATCATCAGGCTGACGGTCTCTTTTTCCCGCTGGCGTTTGGTTTGTGTGTCCATCAGCTCATCCTCCCTTGCTCCACGGAGTAGACCGTGTCCGCAATGCCCATGGTGGAGGAGCGGTGGGAGACCAGAACGACGGTTTTTCCCGCCCTGGCATCATCCAGGGATTTGAGGATCACCGCCTCATTGAGACTGTCCAGATTTGAGGTGGGCTCATCCAGCAGCAGAAACGGTGCATCGTGTAGGAAGGCTCTGGCAAGGCCCAGCCGCTGGCGTTCGCCGCCGGAGAGGGTATCGCCCAGCTCGCCGATCTGTGTGTCATAGCCCTTGGGCAGGCTCATGATAAAGTCGTGGACGGAGGCCTGCTTGCAGGCGGCGATGATCTCGTCATCTGTGGCATCCAGCTTTGCGATGCGCAGGTTGCTGCGGATGGAATCGTGGAACAGGTGGGTCTCCTGAGTCACGAAGCCCTCCATATTTCGCAGATCCTCGGTGTTGATATCATCCACATTCTTTCCGGAGATTTGGACCTGCCCCTGCTGTACCTGCCAGAAGCGCATCAGTAGCTTCAGGAAGGTGGACTTGCCGGAGCCGGAGCGGCCCTGAATGCCGATGATCTGCCCGGCGGGAATGGTCACGGAGAAATCATCCAGAATGGTCTCTTCCCCGTAGGAGAAGGTGATGTGTTCAGCGGTAGCACCGGAAAAGGTGGTGCGCTCCCGGCCGGAGATCGCTTCCACCAGAGGGGTTTCGTCCAGAATGTCCAGCACCCGGTTTCCGGCTGCAAAGGTATTTTGCAGCGTGGCACCCAGGGCAGCCAGGGCGACCACCGGGCCGAAGGAACTCATCAGTGCCAGGGTTGCGATCAGGCAGCCTTCAAAGCTGCAAAGATGGGCGGATAGGAACAGCATGGCAAGGTCAAAAATCAGGATCACGCCATTGGTCACGGCGGTGTTCCGTCCAGCGGTGCGCTTCAGCCGTTCCTCGTCCTGGGAAAGCTCGTCGGTGTGCTGGTTCATGGCATCCAGCCGTGCCAGACCCTGACCGTACTGGATGGTCTCGGAAAGCCCCCGGAGACTGTCCAGCACGAAAGACGAGAGATGACCGGATCTGGTGCGAAACCGCAGGCCGTCGCTGCCGCTGAAATGGGAAGTCAGCACCGGGATCACCAGTCCCACCACCAGGTAAGCCGCTGCCATCAGCAGGCCCAGTGCCCAGTGATAGGTGCTGACAAAGGCCACCATGAGGATGCCGAACAGCGCCGCAATGCAGATGGGGGAGATGGTGTGGGCGTAGAAAACTTCCAGAAGTTCAATGTCCGATGTGATGACGGAAATGAGATCGCCCTTGTCCTTGCCTTCCAGCTTGGCTGGGCAAAGCCGCCGCAGGGCGGCAAACACCTTGTCCCGAATCAGCGCCAGGAGCTTAAAGGCAATGTAGTGGTTGCACGATTGCTCGGCATAGCGAAGGAAGCCCCGTACCAGAGCGAAGAGCACCAGTGCTGTAAAAATCGATCCCAGAGACAGGGGGAAATCCGGGCGCAGCAGGCGCAAAATAGCGTAGCCGCCGAAAATGGTGATGAAGCTGGCGCAAAGATGACCGATCAGACCCATGAGGATCGCCAGGAGCATAAAGCCCGCCAGGGGCTTGACCAGGCCGATGAGCCGGCCCATGACTTGTGATCCGCTTCGTTTCATTGCTGCGCACCTCCTTTGGTGTAGTGTTCCAGTTCCTGCTGTGCGTTCCACAGCCGGGCGTATTCGCCGTCCCGGCGCAAAAGTTGTTGGTGTGTGCCGCTTTCTGCCACATTTCCCCCGGAAAGGACATAGATATTGTCCGCATCCACAACATTGGCAAGGCGGTGGGAAATGAGAATGACGGTTTTGGTTTTGGCAAGGTGGTGGATCTGGGCCATGATGTCGTTTTCACTCTCCACATCGATGTTGGAGGTGGCTTCGTCGAAAATGTATACCGGGCTGTCATGGAGCAGTGCCCGGGCCAGAGCAAGCCGCTGCCGCTGACCGCCGGAAAGGTTGGCGGCTTTTTCCGCCAGCTTGGTGTCCAAACCTTGTTCACTGCGAAGAAACTCCGCCAGATTGACCTGTTCCAGCACCTGCCAGAGAGTGTCCTCTCCCGCACCGGGCCGGGCCATCAGCAGATTTTCCCGGACAGTGCCCTTGAATAGGTAGCTCTGGTGGCTGATGTAGGTGAAGTGTTCCATCAGGCTACTTTCGGAGACATCGGAAAGGGGAACGCCGCCCAGGGTGACAGAGCCGGTGTAGCCCTGGCATCTGCCCATTAAAATGGCGGAAATGGTGGATTTGCCGCAGCCACTTTCACCCACCAATGCGGTAAAGCTGCCCACCGGGAAGGAAAGTGTAACGCCATGAAGGATCTCCCGGCTGGCATCGTAGGAAAAACGCAGATTTTCGCAGTGAGCAGCGCAGTTTTCGGAGAGGGTGCGAGTGCCGCCCTCTTTTTCGGGAAGATCCAAAAGGCTGAAGATCTTGTCGGAGGCGGCCATGCCGTTCATGGCAATGTGGAAATAAGAGCCCAGCAGCCGCATGGGCAGGAAAAAGTCCGCCGCCAGCAAAATGATCATCAGGCATCCGGCCAGAGAAACGGCCCCGGAGCGCAGCTGGGTCACAGCCAGAATCACGCCCAAGGCCGCGCCGCCGTAGGCGATGAGATCCATGATGGTGATGGAATTGAGCTGCATGGTCAGCACTTTCATGGTGATTTTGCGAAAATGCTCCGACTGCTCGTTCATTTCCCGGTGCTTGAAATCGTCCGCCTGGTAGATTTTGGCGGTGGTCAGGCCCTGGAGATTTTCCAGGAAGGTATCGCCAAGGGCGGTGTACTGGCCCCAGTATTTGCTCAGCAGCTTTTTGGCCCAGCGCTGTACCGCTACGATGGTAACAGGGATCAGGGGAACACACAGAAGCAGCACAATGGCACTGGGGAGACTGATGAAGCTCAGCACCAGAAACAGCGTCAGGGGAGCCAGCATGGCGTAGAAGAACTGGGGCAGATAAGCGCCGAAGTAGGTTTCTAGCTGGTCCACGCCCTCCACCGCTACCTGCACCACCTGGGAGGTGTTTACCTGCTGGTTGTATGCGCTGCCCAAACGCAGGAGCTTGCGGTAGATCCGCTCCCGAAGCGTCTTTTTCACGGCCTTGGAGGAAAGATATCCCATCCGGGCGGCGAGGATGTTGCACACGAACCGCACGCCGATGGCGCAGATGCCAATGGCGGCGGTACGCACCGTGATGGCAGCGGTATGACTGCCGTCATACAGGCTTTGCAGGAAGAATGCCACAGCGCCCATCATGGTGATGTTGGCGCACAGGGCCGCCCACTGGCAGGCAACATTTCCGGCGATGTATTTCTTGCTTTCTTTGACTGATGAGATCAGTCGTTTATTGATCATCATGGCTATTCCCTCTCTAAAATGTGGTTAGCTAATGCTAACGAATGTGTTTTTTGAAAAGCCGCTGATCTGCGGGATTAGCGACTGCTAACTTCTGCAGAAATTCTACCATACACACCTGAAAATGTCAAACATAATTCGCTGAAAATCCAACTTTTGTGCAGAATATTCACAGGGAAACCAGCGGATTTAACTGTCATAGTGAAATGTTACAAATCCATCCGCAAAAGCAGAACAGGGCAGGAAAATCATGGATTTTCCCGCCCTTATCAGCAAATATATTATAGCATAATTCAGCACTTTTTTCAAGACTTGTACTTTGGCGATTTGGCGGTACAATGGACAGCGGAAACGAACGACAGAGAAAGGGCGGAAGTGTATGAATGAAGGATTGATCCTGCAAATGCAGATATCAAAGGCAAAGGAAGAGATCCGGTGCTGCCAGGAGCTGAACCAGCTGTATGGCCTGACACTGACGGAGGAGGATATCACGGATCTGGTGGAGCTGCGGGGGCAGGCACTGCGAAACACCGGACGGGTGGAGTTTGGCGGCGGCATCCTGCCGAAGCTGATCTGGGCATTTTGCAAATCCCCCTACATCGATCCTGGGGATTATGCCCAGACCCTTGGGGAATTGCAGGATGCTTTTTACTATTTTAAGAATGAGTCGGGGGATCTGTTTTCTGATGATGATCTGATCAGCTTTATGGAATCGGTTTTCAATGGTCAGGCTCACGGCTCTGCGGAAGTGCTGACGACCATTTCCCTGGAAGAGCTTTGCCGCTGGGCCCGCAGCGGGTTTGATGACCGTTATGGGGATGAGGAGGCGTTTTGGTGAAGGATGTATTGAGCCGTCCCCTGACAGAACGGGAGCAGCAGCGGGTGATGGAGCGGCTGTATTTGCTGCTGGGAAAACAGGTGGAGCGCTACCACAGCAGCCGTCACATGGGAAAGAATTCTTCCATTCCGGTGGAACTGGCCCGGGATCTGATGGACTCCATGGTGTTCACGTTTCAGCAGGCAGGCGGCATTGGGCCGGACAGCGACATGGAAGCGCTGATGAAACAGGGGCAGAAAATTCTGGAGGCGAAGCGGAAACGGGGAGTTCAGCTTTTACAGCTGGTCGTGGATACAGCGCCCCGGTGGCAGACGGAATGCCGCTGTGAGGCGGTCAGCTGTCTGGAAAGGTATCTGGATGGCTATGATTTGGAGCATCTGGCCCATAAAGGGCCGGCGGAATTGTTTTATCCCATTACCATTGCCCTGCCCGAGGAGCTGCAGGGCATGGACCAGTGCCTGTTTTATCTGCAGGTCATGTGGCGGGAGAACCAGATCATGGCAGCGTTTTCGGAAGAAACGCTGTCCGCCCTGTGGGATCGGCTCCATCGGGATGCGGAGGATGCCTGTGAGCAGGTGATCTGCAATGCCATCGCCAAGGTGATGCTCTGCGGCAAGGCGGAAGATCTGGTGTTCCGGGAGCAGGAGCGGGCACAGTTTCAGAAATTGCGGCTGTGCCTCTGCGGGAGCAGTGGATGAATGCTGCCCGGCGATTGTGGACGGATGAACTGTGGCTGCAAATGGCAGCAGCGCCGCTTCCCAGATTGGAAGCGGCGCTGGAATATGGAAATCTGGAAATGGTGCTCCTGTGATCAGACTCTGGGGCGGCGGAGGACGGTGACAGGCGGTTTGCCTACGATCAGACGTGTGCCGTCGCTGTATCCCTCTTCCCGGTCTGCAAGCTCCCGGATCAGGTGGCTGCGCAGCAGCGTGACCCGGGCCTCGCTGCCAGGCTCCCCAATGGTATTGTGGGTCTCATGGGGATCTGCCTGCAGGTCGAAGTAAAGCTCCCGGCCCGTCTGGGAGTACCAGACGTATTTGTCCCGCTCTGTGACGATGAAGTGCATGGAGTCGTTGCCCAGGGTGTGCTCGCCGTGCAGGTATTCCCGCTGTACGGGGCGCATCATGCTCTGACCGTCCACAGTTTCCGGAATGGGTGCACCTGCAAGTTCCAGCAGGGTGGGCATGACATCCCGCAGTTCCACCAGATCCTGGCAGACCCGCCCATGGGCACCCACCAGCCGCTCCGGGCCAGAAAGGAACAGGGGCACATTGACGCTGCCCTGATAGGGCTTGGCTTTCTGGAACATCAGATGGTCGCCCAGCATTTCGCCATGGTCGGAGACAAAGAGGATCACAGTATTGTCCATCAGCTGCTGCTCCACCAGTGCGGAGATCAGCCGCCCGATCTGGTGATCCATGTGAGTGATGGCTGCGTAGTAGCCAACACGCAGCTGCCGGATGTATTCCGGGTCACTGGGGCTGGATTGGGCGTGATAGCTGTGTCCGTCCCGGATCATCCGGTCTTCGTCGTTCCAGTCTCCCCGGTAAGGCCCGGCAAGCGCCTGATGATCGTAAAGATCAAAATAGTATTGGGGCGCATCCAGTGGGGGATGGGGGCGGACGAAGCTTGCCATCAGGAAGAATGGCTTGCTCCGGTCCCGGCGGCGCAGGAAGTCCAGACATTCGCTGGCGACCCAATTGGTGGGGTGGTACTTTTCCTCGTAGATCCAGGGACGGGCCACCCAGCTGTTGCAATCCAGACCGGTGTCCACCGGATCCGCAGCAGCACCCAGCTGATTTTTCAGCCACCAGTAGTAGTCATCCGCTACCCGCTGGTCTTCAAAACCGGGGGTGTCAGGGCGGCGGTAGGCGTGGAGATAGCCGTCGTGCAGCCGCACATCGTGAAAGCCCAGATTGTTCCGCAGGGGATGCACGTGCATTTTGCCCACGCACTGGGTGTAGTACCCGGCATTGCTCAATTCCCCGGCAAGGGTATGGGCATAGTCCCAGGGAACCAGATCCTCATACCCCACACGCCCTGTTTTGGCCTGGGACATTCCCGTGTACAGGGTCGCCCGGGCGGGAACGCAGGTGGGGCAGGCGGAATAGGCATTGCAGTAGCGGACACCTTCTGCCGCCAGAGAATCCAGAAACGGTGTTTTCACATCCGGGTGGCCGTTGATGCCGAGACAGTCCCCACGCATCTGATCCGCCATCAGCAGGATGATATTGGGTCGTTTATCCATAAAAGGACCTCCTATGAAAGATTGCTGCTATTGTAGCGCATAACGAACAGAAAAGCAAGGGCGTGCCGATGGCACGCCCTTTTGGTACAAATTACACGGATTCTTCCTGGATGATCCGCTCCATGGCAGCCCAGTTCTTTTCCATTTCGCTGACCAGCTTGAATTGGGTGCGGCAGCGGTCCAGGTTGTGAGTGGGATAGTGGATGCCAAAGTAATGGTCACCATCCAAATAGTCCGTCAGGAACCGGACACCGCATTCCAGCGTCATGGTCAGCGCACCCAGGGGCAGGGAGGCACGTTCCTGCGGGGTAAGTCCCGGACAGGCGGTGAGAAAGCCCCTGGTGAAGGTGCGGTACAGTTCCAGATCGATGGTCATTTTGCTTAGATCCTTCTCGTCCTCGGCGGCGGTAGCAGCGCCGAAGCGGATGGAGTCACCAAAGTCGTAGGCGCTGAGGCCCGGCATGGTGGTGTCCAGATCGATGACACAAAGGGGGGTCCGGGTGTCGGCCCGGAGCATCACGTTGTTCAGCTTCGTGTCATTGTGGGTCACCCGCAGGGGCAGCTCCCCCTGTTCCAGCAGACCCACCAGGCGGCTGCCCACGGCTTCATGGGCCTGGGCAAAGTCGATCTCTGCCTGCACTTCCTTGGCACGGCCCATGACGTCCGCTTCCAGCGCCTGCTTGAACAGGCGGTAACGGTTGGGGGTGTCGTGGAATTTCTCAATGGTCTCATGCAGAGTTGCGGCGGGGAAGTCCTTTAACTGCTGCTGGAAAGTGCCAAAGGCGATGGCGGACTGGTAGAAATCCTCCGGGGTCTCCGGCGCTTGCAGGCAGATGGAATCCTCAATGAAATCATACATACGCCAGTCGCTGTTTTCGCCATGGTGATACCACTGCTTGCCATCCACCGTGTGGATGAGGGTCAGGGCTTCGTTGGTATCCTTTACTTGGGTGTGCAGATAGGCTGTGACAGCGGCGATGTTTTCCTGCAAGGCGGCAATATTGGGGAAAGCCCGGTTGCTGAGCTTTTGCAGGATATAGCGCCGGGTGGATGCGGTGACCACCAGATAGGTTTCATTGATGTGACCGCAGCCGTAGCGCTCACAGGAAACGACGGCGCCGTCAAGTGGGAATTGACTTAAAACAGTCTGCAATAAAGTATCCACGTCACTTGCTCCTTAAATCTCGTACCAGCGGATCTCGTTGGCATCCAGATGCAGCTGGAAGCTGCTGTCGCCGGTGTAAACGGTGGTGTTCTGGGGTTCATAGGTGTTGTTGACCACGCAGTATTTGCCGTTGGCAACGAAAGCGTGGACTTCCACGTTGTAGTTGCTGGAGAACCACTTATGCAGCTCCTGCTCTGCGTGGGCGGACCACAAAATGGCACGGTACAGCACACGGCTGTTCTCGAAGGAGTAGGGCAGGCCGGAAATGTAGACACTGCGGCCCTCGCCGTAGGCGTTGACAGCCATCTGGACTTCCTTTTCTTTCTGCACCAGAATGTTGGTGCCTTCCTGGGCATAGATGCTCTTCTTGCCCTCGCCGAAGTCCACTTCGCCAGCCACATCTTCCAGAATGAAGTGGTCAGGATGCTGCTCCCAGTTGTACTTGTCGTAGTTCATGGTGAAGCCGGTTTCCTTCTCCACGCCCAGCACGTTGCCCAGCTGCAGGTAACGGCCCTGGTACTGGTGGCCGGAGGGCTCACCAACGCCGATGAAGCCGCCGCCATTGTGGACGAACTGACGGATCGCGGAGGAGATGATGGGATCCTCCCATTCCGCACCGCCGGTGTGGGCGGTATCGCCGTCACCCACATTGATGATCACATCGATGGACTTGAGCAGATCGGGATCGTTGCGGATGTCGTCAAAGCTGATGAACTTTACATCAAAGGGCGCACCGGAGAGGGCTTCGATGATGCCAGCGTAGGAATAATTTTGCTTCTGGTACAGGGCATGGTGCACCATGTGGGCACCCCAGGCACGCATCTTGCCCCAGCAATTGAGCACGGCCACGGTCTTGACGCAGTAGGGGGTGGTGCCCTTGATATTGTCGTAAAGCTCTCGGAACTCGTTGCAGACGGACTCGATATAGTCGATAAATTCGGGAAATTGCAGAGCCAGCTTCAGATAGCCGCCATAACCGATGCGGTCAATGGGCTTGCGCAGGATGGCCCGGCGGGCAGTGACCCAGTTTTCCTTGGCTTCCTTCACAGGATCGCCGCCCTCGTGGAAGGTATCCGGGAAGAAGTAGGGCAGGAAGCGGCCCTCGGTGTACTTGACACCGGGAATGTCAGAAATCAGACGCAGCGTGGAGCCGTTGCCCACGGAGCCGACCACGGCATCAATACCGATGGCCTTCCACTCGTCCATGAAAGGCTCGGTGCCGATCCAGTGGTCGCCCAGGAACATCATGGCTTCCTTACCCAGTTCGTGGGTGATGTCTACCATTTCCTTGCACAGCTTTGCTACTTCCCGGCGCTGGAATGCCTGGAAATCCTTGAATTCCTTGGAGGGGATGCGGTACTGGTTGTTGTGATAGCCCTGATCCACAATGAATTCGGGGCGGAACTTGTAGCCCACTTCCTTCTCAAACTGATCCAGGATATAGGGGGAGACGGAGGCGGAATAGCCGTACCAGTCCACGAACTTCTCCCGCTTCAGCTCGTCAAACACCAGGGTGAACTGGTGGAAGAAGGTGGTATAGCGGATGACATTGACATAGGGATGCTCCGCAATGAACTTGCGCAGCCGCTCCATGGTGTATTTGTGGGTCTTGGGCTGACGGACATCGAAGGTGATCTGGTGCTCAAAGTCCTTCCAGTCGTTGGTCACGGCGTTGTACATATGCACCGGGTCCCAGATGATATAAGCCAGGAACGCAACGGTATACTCGTGGTAATGCTCCGGCTTCGGGATGACCACACAGCCGGTCTGCTCGTCGTAATCCCAGCAGTCAGGGGACAGGGGCGTGCCCGTGGTGCGGTCCATGACTTCCCACCAGCGCTTCTGATCGTCCCGGGTGTTCACCTGCATCAGCTCTGGGGAGATGCCCTGCATCAGGTTGATGGAGAGGACACCGCCTGTGGCAGTGTGGAAGCCGGTCATGATGTAGCACTGCTGCACTTCATCGGGGTTTGCCTTGGCCCAGACATTGTCCTTGCGGGTGGTGTAATAGGTGGAGTAGATTTTAGCGTTCTGGTTTTGCAGTTCGGCGGGGAAGTCTGTGCCGTCGCAGTCGCGGATGGCATCAGCACCCCATTTTTTCAGGATCTCCAGGGTTTCCGGGACCACATCCAGGTCAGTGGGAATGGTCACACGGCCGAATTTTTTCATATCACTCATGGTAAAACTCCTTCTATCAGCGGTTAGCCCTTGACACCGCCGCCGGTAACGCCAGCGATGATCTTCTCGGACATGAAGATGTACAGCAGGAAGGTGGGCAGGAAGACAATGATCACGGCTGCGAACATACCGCCGTAATTGCCGGAATATTTCATTGCGTTGACGATTTGCAGCAGACCCACACCAACGGGCATATACTTATCCTTGCTGGTGAAGATCAGGGCCATGAAGAACTCATTCCACACGGACATGAAGTTGAAGATGGTCACGGTGATGACAGCGGGCTGCACCAGGGGCAGCATGATCTGCCAGAAAGTCTTGGCGTGGCTGCAGCCATCCAGATATGCGGCTTCCTCATAGGACCGGGAGAGGGTGGAGAAGAAGTCCAGCAGGTAGATGGTGGTATAAGGCACACGCAGCATGATGTACAGGGCAACGAGCAGGAGCCGGCCCTTGATGCCCCACTGGATGGACAGGGAGTACAGGGGCATGATGATCATGATGGTGGGCACGCTCATGGCGATGACCAGGCCGATGCGGATGAGCTTGCTGCCGGTGAACTTCCAGCGGGAGAGCACATAGGCGGCAGGGGCGGAGATCAGCAGCACGCCAACACAGGCAATGATGGCGTACATCAAGCTGTTGCCAAAGTAGACGGAAACATTCTGGACTTTCCAGGCGGTGGCATAGTTTTCCCAATGCAGACCGCTGACAAACTGCAGCACCTTGCCGGTGAAGATCTCCTTGGAGGTGGAAAGGCTGGCTGCGATGATCCAGAAGAGCATGGCGGCGGTCAGTGCCACCCATGCAACGACAATGATGTAACCGGGCAGGAGCCGCAGCTCCTTTTTCCAGTTGATTTTTTCACGATATTTAGCCATAACTGCGCTCCTTTCTCAGTATTCCAGATCGCTGTCCTTCAGCAGGACATTCATGATGCCGTAAATGGCCACGATGATCACCGTCAGCACAACGCCAACGGCTGCACCGGCACCGGCATCACGCTCGATGATGCCCTTGCCGCCGAACACGGTGTCATACAGATACACAACGGGCACGATGGTGGAGCCTTCGGTGTTGACGGGGGAGAACATCTTGGTCCACAGGAAGAAGGTGGTGGCGTTGATGCTCCAGAAGGTGATGGTGGTACGGATCACACCCTTGAGCAGGGGCATGGTGATCTGGGTGAACTGGCTGACCTTGTTGGCACCGTCCAGCGTGGCGGCTTCGTAGATATCAGCGGGGATGCCTTCAATGCCGCTGATGTAGATGAGCATATAGTAGCCAACGCTGCCGAAAACGAAAGCTGCCAGCATGGCCCAGAATTTCAGGTCAGAACCCAGCCAGCGGATATTCTCACCGCCGAAGAGGTTGACGATCTGGTTCAGAAGACCGTAATCGTAGTTGAAGATGTACTGCACCCACATAGTGGCCAGAGCCACAGCGCTGATGATGTTGGGCATATAAATGGCTGCCTTGAAGAACTTGGCACCCCGGATGCCGCTGGTCAGAATAACAGCCATGAGCATGGACAGGGCCAGGGTAATGACACCGCCCACCAGCCAAATGAGCAGCATATTCTTCATGGATAACAGGAATCCGTTGTTGTGCATGATCTTAAAATAGTTTGCCAAGCCGTTGAATGTCCATTCGCTGGTGGACTCTGTCAAGCTTTCCACCTTGAAGAAGCTCATGACTACCGTTCGGATCACGGGGTAGACATACATGAGCAGCAGGCAAATGATGGTGGGGAAGATGAACAGGAAGATCATCGTCTTATTCTTTTTCATTTCTGCAATCACCTCAAAAAATAGATTAAAACGCCCCTGCGCTGCCTTGCAGCAGAGCAGGTATATGGACTTGAATGTTTCAAACCCATATATCCGACCTGGGAAAGGCGGGGGAAAAGGCGGCACCCATTCAGGTGCCGCCTTCGGAAACGGTCTTAAAATTCCCTGAATAAATCAACTGTGACGGATAAATCACCGGCTCACAGCTTTCGCTGATTTATCGAAGAATTATTTGTACAGAGCGTCCAGAGCAACGCAGAAAGCTTCGCCGGATGCATACTTGCCCTCGTAGATCGCATTGAAAGCGTCCTTGAAGGACTGCTGCAGATCGGAGTTGGCATTGGTTGCGCCGCACCAGGACATGGGAGCGGTGCTGTTCTTCAGGGTCTCCACGGAGCCAGCCAGAACCTTCTCGTTCAGGCGGGTGTCAGCGGGGATCTGGCCGCACTTGTCAGCCAGCTGCTGGCCGTAGGTGCCGGTCACGATGTACTGGATGAAGTCGTAAGCAGCCTGGCCGTTCTTGGAGTAAGAAGTGATAGCCAGGGAGTTAGCACCAGCGTAAGCGGACTTGTCAACGCCGCCCTCGACCTCGGGGTAGTTGAAGAAGCCCCAGTTCACAGCGCCGACAGCAGCGTCGACCTCGGAGGTGACGTAGTTAGCGCAGACGACCATAGCAGCGTCGCCGGTGCCGACCTTGGTCTGGCTTGCGGGGTACTGATCGGGAGCGCCGTCCACCAGGTAGCCGGCCTTCACGAAGTCAACGATCTCCTGAGCGGCAGCAACAGCGCCAGCACTCTTGGACCAACCGCCGTTCTTAGCCAGCTCTTCGATGGCATCTTCGCCCAGGTGACGAACCAGCTGATGGTAGAAGGTGAAGTAGGAGTAAGCGGAGTCCAGAGCCAGAGGTGCAACGCCAGCAGCCTTCAGCTTTGCGCAGACATCCAGGAATTCCTTCCAGGTGGTGGGAGTCTCGGTGATGCCAGCCTTAGCGAAAGCATCCTTGTTGTAGAAGATGCCGCCGATCTGGGGCTGCTCAACGATGGAGTTCAGGTGGCCAGCCCACTCAATGACCTGGTTGTTGAAGCAGGAGTAGCTGTAGTCAGCATAGTTGCCAGCCTTAGCCATCTCGGTCAGGTCCATGGTGTACTTTGCGTAGGTGGTAGCGATTCTCTGATAGTCATCCTCGTAGATGTCGAATGCTTCGTTGGATTCCAGAGCGGCAGACAGCAGGGTGTTGATGTCGCGGCCCTTCCACTCGATCTCGACCTTAGCGCCGGTATCCTTCTCGAAAGCTTCGGCAGCGGCCTTGATGACCTCAGCCTGGGGCTCGCCAGCGGACCACATGGACCACATGGTCAGGGTAACGCCGGAGTACTTCTTGTTGCCGTTGCCGCTGTTATCAGCGCAAGCGGTCAGGCCAATAGCCAGAACAACAACCAGAAGCAGTGCAATGATCTTCTTCATTTTAGTTCCTCCTAAAATTTTTGTCAGTCGGGCCGAAGCCCTCTGTAATGCTAAGTATACAATATATTGGAAAAACTACAAGCAAATTCTTGTGACAAACTTTAGAAATATTGCTATTTTGTGCAATTTCGGCATAAGTGCAAATTTGAACAGAGTGAATTTGTGCAAAAATACCGTAAAACGGTTGCGCATTCTGGAAAGGAAGGTGCAGGAGAAGAAAAATGGCCTTGTTTTTTGAACACACTCACAATATAATAAAAGAAAAAGACAAGATTTCTAAAGGAAAGGGAAAAATGCCATGAGTAACAGCCGCTATATGCTGGAATCCGTCCGGTCCAGCGCCATTCGTGGCAGCGCCCGGCTTTTAAACGCGGGCAGCGCCCGCTATGAAGGGGACTGGCACTCCATTCCCCATGCCCATGCCTATGCGGAGCTTTTTTACATCACCGGCGGCGACGGGCAGTTCCGCATTGAAGAGGAACTGTTCCCGGTGAAGGCGGATCAGCTGGTGATCGTCAACCCCAATGTGATCCACACGGAGGTCAGTTTCGATTCCCACCCGCTGGAATATATTGTGCTGGGTGTGGAGGGCTTGGAGCTGGCTGGCGAAGAAAATGGTGACAGCCGGTTTCGGGTCCTGGATTTCCGGGGGGACGGCGATATCCCCACCTGCCTGCGGCACATCCTGCGGGAGTCTAAGGAGATGCAGGCGGGCTATGAAACCGTATGCCAGGCATATATGGAAATATTGACTGTGCGGCTAATGCGAAGCACCAGCTTCGCAGTGGCATCGGTGTCCGCGGAAAAGCGGGTCAGCCGCCAGTGTGCCACCATTCGCCGCTACATCGACATACATTATAAAGAGCAGCTGAATTTGGATACCCTGGCGCAGCAGGCCCATGTGAACAAGTATTATATGGCCCATGCCTTCAAGCGGGAATATGGGGTTTCGCCCATCCAGTATCTGATTCAGCGGCGCATCGAGGAGAGTAAGTATCTGCTCCGGGAGACAGATCTGTCCCTTTCCCAGATCTGCCGGATGCTGGGCTTTTCCTCCGGGAGCTATTTTTCCCAGAGCTTTTGCAAAGCCGTGGGCATGGCACCCATGGAGTACCGCAAGTGCCGGAAAGAGCAGACAGATCGATAAAATAAAACAGGCACCGGTTTTCTAAAGCCGGTGCCTGTGCGTTTACAGGTTTGGATAATGGGAAAGAGGATGGGAAAGCAGCTGCATCAGCTGCAATTCGTCCAGCGCGTCGAAAAGGGCGTTGTGAGTCTCCTGGTATGTTGTATCTTGAGAGAGCAGGCGCAGCATGGCTTCCACCCCATAGCCCCGTTTCAGCCGCCCGGTGGAAAAACATTCGGCGCAGGCGGGGATCATGGGGTTGTGCTGCCGGTAGGCGGCGATGCGCATGATGTCACGCCACTGAAAGTGCCCCAGCTCCGGCAGGTGATTTCGGTCAAAACTGGCGTTGTAGGCGAAAATATCCGTTACCCCATGTTGGCGTAGCCAGAGCACGATATCTGCCAGAGCTTCCTCCCGGGTACAGGAAAAAGTCTAATGGTGTGATGTCAATAGACGAATGAAAAGAATTTTTCAATAGTAAGTA
>CAZVAB010000017.1:0-15859 GCA_964625045.1 uncultured Oscillospiraceae bacterium
GTGAACCGGCAAAAAGGGCTGCTGCAAAAATCGAATTTTGCAACAGCCCCTTTTCTACAGTCTGAAACACCGGGAAATTTCTTTCCCGGTGTTTTGCGGATCGTTAATTCACTTTTTCAAAGTCCTCCGGCCCATGCTTGCACAGGGGGCAGACATAGTCGGCGGGAAGTTCCTCGCCCTCGTAGACATAGCCGCAGATCTTGCATATCCAGCCGGGTTTGCTGTCCACGGTCTGGACGGGCTGGGGCTTTACATGGTCAAAGTAATACTGATAGGTCATGCTGGGCACATCACTAAGCACCTTGGCCTCCGTCAGGTCAGCGATGAACAGGGTGTGGGTGCCGCAGTCAATGGACTGGATGACCTTGCCGGAGAGCACTGCGTTGGTGTTTTCCGGGATGTAACGCAGGTCGTTTTCACTGCGCTCCTGGTAGGAAACGGAAGCAAACTTGTCCGTATCCCGACCGGAGCAGAAGCCGAACTGCTGGAACATGGCAAAGGGAGCATCCTGGCTCAAAACGGATACGTTGAACAGTCCCGTCCGGGCGATGATGTCGTGGGTGTAGTTTGCCTTGTTCACGGCGATCTGGATGCGCTTGGGATTGTCCGTCAGAAGACCTGCGGTGTTGATGATGCAGCCGTTGTCCTTGCCGTTTTCCCGGGCAGTGAGGACATACAGGCCGTAGCTGAGCTTAAAGACGGCGTTGTTGTCCACTGCCGGGGGCGCTGCCTTGGTATCTTCTGCCGGGAAGATGGTGGCGGCGATGGCATCAGCCATGGCTTCAATTTGGGAAAGCTGGCTTTCCTTGACGGAAGAGTGGATGGTCACGGTGCCGTCCAGAATGTTCAGGTTTTTGCAGCCGGAGAGCATTTTGCGCATCAGGCCGCCGGCCGTGGGAGCCCAGGAGCCGTTTTCCATCAGGGCGACGGTGCGGTTCTGGATGTTGTGCGCCGCCAGATCGGAAAGCAGCGCTTCCATGGACACGAAAATGCCCGCATTGTAAGTGGCGGAAGCGAACACCAGATGGCTGTAGCGGAAGGCGGCGGAGATGATGTCGGAAGCGGGGGTGACGGACACATCAAAGATGCGGGTCTTGATGCCCTTTTCCCGGAGCTTGGCAGCCAGAATTTCAGCGGCGTTTTCCGTGTTGCCGTAGATGGAGGCGTAAGCGATCATCACGCAGGTCTCCTCCGGGGTATAAGTGGCCCAGTGGAGGTATTTGTCGATAAAGTAGCCGATGTTCTTGCGCCAGACGAAGCCGTGCAGGGGGCAGACCGTCTTGATATCCAGGGTTGCGGCCTTGGTCAGCAGTGCCGTGACCTGGGTGCCGTACTTGCCCACGATGTTGGTGTAGTAGCGCCGGGCTTCGTCCAGATAATCCCGGTCAAAGTCCACCTCGTCGGCAAACAGTGCGCCGTTGAGCGCACCGAAGGTGCCGAACGCATCCGCGGAGAAGAGAATGCCGTCGGTGGTATCGAAGGATACCATGACCTCGGGCCAGTGCACCATGGGCGCTTTGACGAAGGCAAAGTTGTGCCGTCCGGTGGAGAAAATTTCCCCCTCTTTGGCTTCTACCCAGTGGCTGTCCAGGTCAAAGTCGAAGAACTGACCGATCATCTTCCGGGTGGCGGCATTGCACACCACTTTCACATTGGGGTAGCGCAGGATCACTTCTTCCAGAACGGCGGAGTGGTCCGGCTCCATGTGGTGAACGAACACATAGTCCAGGCTGCGGCTTCCTAGCACGGCAGCCAGATTTTCAAAGAAGATTTTGGAAACGGCCTTGTCCACGGTGTCAAACAGGACGGACTTCTCGTCCAGCAGCACATAGGAATTGTAGGAAACGCCGTCGGGTACGGCGTAAACACCCTCGAACATGGCAAGGCGGCGGTCATTGGCACCGATCCAGTAAAGATCGTCCTGAATTTTTCGGTAGTTGTACATACAAACGCTCCTTTTCTGTGAAGATCTTATCAGCCGTGGGCATCCAGCACCAGCTTGAACGCACCGTAGGCACCGGCATCGTTGCCCAGAGAGGCCAGGGCAAAGCGGATGGAATTGCAGGCGTGGAAAATATACTTGTCAAAATAGCGCTTGGCACCGTCCAGCAGGGGCTGGCCCGCCCGGCTGACACCGCCGCCCAGAACCACCACCTCCGGATCAGTGACACAGCAGACTGCGGAGAGGAACTGGCCCATGTAGTCATACACCTGCTCCAGTGTCTCCAGAGCGATGGCATCGCCGGCGTTGCCTGCGTCGAATACATCCTTACAGGTGAAGTTTTCCATGGAACGCAGGACACTTTCCCGGTCGGAAAGGGCCAGATGGCGCTTCGCCAGGCGGACAACCCCGGTGGCAGAGCAATACTGCTCCACGCAGCCATATTTGCCGCAGCCGCAAGGCTCCTGCTCGTAGCGGTTGACGGTCAGGTGACCGATCTCACCGCCGGCACCGTGAACGCCGTTGATGGGCTTGCCGCCCACGATGATGCCGCCGCCTACGCCGGTGCCCAGCGTTGCCATGATCATGTTCTCACAGCCGGCACCGCCGCCTTTCCAGGCTTCGCCCAGAGCGGCTACATTGGCATCGTTTCCGGCCTTGACGGGCAGACCTGTCAGTTCTTCCAGGGACTTCTGGATATTGAAACGGCCCCAGCCCAGATTGATGCACTTGTTCACATTGCCATCATCGTCCACCGGGCCGGGAACGCCGATGCCGATGCCGATGATCTGCTCTCTGGTCAGGAATTTGGCGTTTATGTAATTGAGAACGGAAGCGGCAATATCCGGCAGGATCTGGCTGCCTCCCTGGGTGATGACGGTGGGGATCTCCCATTTATCCAGGAGCGTTCCATCGCAATCGAAGAATGCGATCTTGACGGTGGTGCCGCCCAGATCCACTCCAAAGCCATATTTCATAGCGGTATCCTCCTAAAGGTGATTTGAATACATCTATTATACATGGCATTTTAGAAAAAGAAAAGGATTATCTTTTGGAATTATTGTGCTTTTTTGTGTAAAGGGGGAGCATGGCGTGGAGCACACACAGCATGGCAACGCCGGAGTCGGCAAACACGGCGGCCCACATGGAAGCGTAGCCCAGAATGCCCAGGATCATCACGGCCAGCTTGATGGCCAGTGCGAAGATCACATTCTGCCATGCGATCCGACGGGTCCTGGCGGCAATTTCCAAAGAAGCGGGGATGGCGGTGACAGTTGCGTGCAGATACACCACATCCGCTGCCTCAATGGCGGCATCGGCACCGGTGCCCATGGCAGCACCCACATCCGCACCGGAGAGCACGGGGGCATCGTTGATGCCGTCGCCTACGAACATGACACTGCCGTGCTTTTTCCGCAGGGACTGCAAGGTGGACAGCTTTTCGTCCGGCAGCAGCCGGGCGTATACTTCGTCGATCCCGGCTTCCTGCGCCACAGATCGGGCGGCGGAAGTGTCATCGCCGGTGAGCATTACCGTGGCAACGCCCAGGGCTTTCAGCTGTGCCACGGCATCAGCGGCATCGGCTTTCAGCGTGTCTGCGATCCGCAGCCAGCCAAGGAGTACACCGTCCCGTGCCACCCATACCCGGGTGCCCGGTGCGGTGTCTACGGCAGGCAGGGAAATGCCGTGCTTTTTCATGAGCTTTTCATTGCCGCAGAGGACCTGCGTGCCGTTTACCAGCGCTTCAATGCCGTGACCGGCGATCTCCTGAACGGAAGCGGGGGTGGGCATGGTCAAACCCCGGGCGGTGGCGGCGGAGACGATGCTCACAGCCACAGGATGGGTGGAGTTGCGCTCACATCCGGCGCACAGGGCCAGCATTTCCTCATCCCCGGAGATTTCCTGTAGAGAGAAGTCCCCCTTGGTCACGGTTCCGGTCTTATCCATGGCTACGGCCTTGACCCCCGCCAGAGCTTCAATGGACAGGCCGCTTTTGAACAGAATGCCCTGCTTGCTTCCGGCACCGATGCCGGAGAAAAAGGCCAGAGGAACGCTCAAAACCAGCGCACAGGGGCAGCTCATGACCAGAAAGGACAGTGCGGTGTAGACCCAGTAGTTCCAATCCCCGGTGACCAGAGAGGGGAGAATGGCAACCACCCCGGCGCTGATGACCACGATGGGGGTATAGATTCGGGCGAAGCGGGTGATGAAACGGTCGATTTTCGGCTTGCCTGCGGCGGCGTTTTCCACGCTGTCCAGGATCCTTGTGACCATGGATTCTTCCAGGGGCTTTTCCACCCGCACCGTCAGCTGTCCGGCGGTATTGACGCAGCCGGAAATGACCGGGTCACCGGGCTTTACCGCCACGGGGACGGGTTCGCCGGTGATGGGTGCGGTGTCGATGCGGCTTTCTCCGGAGATGACCACGCTGTCCAGAGGGATCCGGTCGCCGGGGCGAACCAGCAGAAGATCCCCCACCTGGGCTTCCTCTGCGGGGGTGGTGACGGTTTCATCGCCCACGACCCGCAGCACCGTTTCCGGGCGCAGGTCAACGGCCTGCATGATCTGGCTGCGGCTGCGTGCCACGGCCCGGTGCTCAAAGTATTCACCTACCCGGTAGAAGAGCATCACGCCCACGGCTTCAGGGAATTCCTGAATGCAGAAAGCGCCCAAGGTGGCAATGCCCATAAGGAAATTTTCGTCGAAAACATGGCCTTTCAGCAGATTTTTTCCGGCGGTAGCCAGCACTTCCCAGCCCAGGATCAGGTAGGAAACGACAAACAGGGGCAGCCCCAGGGAAAGGCCAAATACCGTGACCTGCTGCAGCGCAAGCCCCAACAGAAACAATCCCGCACCCAGAAGAATGCCCAGAGGGCTTTCGGAGGTGTCGTAGTCATGATGGTGCGTTTCATGGTGATCTTCATGGTGGTGCCCATGGTCATGGTGGCAGTCGCAATGCTCGTGGTCATGGTGATGCGCATGGCAATCACAGTGCTCGTGATCATGGTGGTGTTCGTGACCGTGGCAGCCGCAGCTGTCCCCATGGTGGTCATGTCCGCAGCTGTCTCCATGATGGTGATGCTCGTGATGGGCGTGTTCCTGGTGGCGGTGGGCTTCCCAGGGGAGAATTTCCACGCCGTCCTCCACGGTCCGGGCGACTTGGACCAGCTTCTGGATCAGGCGGTCAGGGTCGTCCGCTGTCAGGCGCAGCTGCCGGGTGGCAAAGGTGATGGTTGCTTCTTGCACCTCTGGCAGGGCGTTGAACTTGGCTTCGATTTTGGCTGCGCAGTTGGCGCAGTCCAGATTTTGGATCAGATAACGTTTCAGAGCCATAAGGGCACCTCCGATTAAATTAACGTATGAGCAAACGTTCAATTGATAATCATACTATACACCCATTCCGGGCGCTTGTCAATAGGGAAGAAGGAAAAAGTGCACCGGAAAACCGGTGCACACAGGAATGGTGTCATCAGTAAAATGCCGCCATGTCTTTCTTGGCCTGGGCGATCTCCGCCTGCAGTTCTCTGGCGCTCATGCGCAGCACGCCGGAGCGCAGCGCACCCAGCTGCACAAGACCGTCCGAAGTGGCAACTTTCAAATTGTAGTTGGAGCCGATCTGGGCCACCAGAGACTCAATGTAGCAGTCGCCTGTCTCGTTTTCCCTGGTGTAGACCACCTGGATGTTGTGATATTGCACCTTTTCCCCCAGATTTCCCTTGACTGTGTAGCCGTCAAAGACCACCACTACCCGAATCTTTCGGAAGCCTGCGTAATTGCTCAATTCATCGCACAGCTGCCGCCGGGCATTTTCCAGATCCTCCCGGGCAATTTTTGCAAGCTCCTCCCAGGCGAAAATGATGTTGTAGCCGTCCACGATCAGGTATTGCTGCTTCAGCGGGCGGATGCTGCGAAAATCAGCATCGCTTTTGGACTGAACTGGGCGGTAGAGGGTGGTGGCCTGGGGGCCGAATTCCCGGAGCATGATCTTTTCCAGCTCCCGGTCATCGGTGTACAAATTCCGGTGGAGCACTTGGGGTGCTTTGGGGGCTTTCAGGTAGCTTTCCAGGTGCATATATTCCGGCACCTGGTTCCATTTGACATTGAAACCCGCACCATGGGCGCAGAAGACGGAGTCCGGGGTGTTTTCCAGATCTGCCTCCGGGTCATAGCCCATGGCGGCTACCACTTCTGCCTGGTTGTGACAGGGCTTGTAGCCATCCAGAGCGATCTGTAGCCGCCCACGGCCCTGGGTGTAGGCGGCTACCTGCTCCGGGTAGTCCCCCAGCTGGGCGGCGGGAAGGATACCCTGGAGGGTGCTGCGTTCTCCGCTGGTTTCCGGGGAATCAAATTCTCCGCAGCGGGCCCGGATATCCGTGATGGCCCGACCGATCTGCTCTGTGGGAACGGTGAGCTGGAAACGGTACCAGGGTTCCAGCAGCACGGAGCGGGCCTGCATCAGGCCCTGGCGGATGGCCCGGTAGGTGGCCTGACGGAAATCGCCCCCCTCGGTGTGCTTTAAGTGGGCCCGGCCGGAGACCAGGGTCAGCTTCATATCCGTGATGGGTGCGCCGGTGAGCATGCCCCTGTGGATTTTCTCCGCCATGTGGGTGAGGATCTGGCTTTGGTAGTTGGCATCCAGCGTGTCCAGGGAGCAGCTGCTGGCAAATTCCATGCCGGAGCCCTGGGGCAGCGGTTCCAGAAGCAGGTGGACTTCGGCATAGTGCCGCAGGGGTTCAAAATGCCCCACGCCCTCTACGGTGTTTTCGATGGTCTCCTTGTAGAAGATCCGCCCGGTGTCCAGGTTCACATCCAGAGAAAACCGTTCCTTGACCAGACTGCGGAAAATTTCCAGCTGCACCTTACCCATGATCTGAATGTGGATCTGCTCATTCTCCCACATGATGCGCAGCATGGGGTCTTCCTCTTCCAGCTGCCGCAGCAGGGGCAGCACCGTGGCGGCATCCTTCCCGGCGGGAAGCCCCACCCGGTAGGTCATCACCGGTTCCAGTGTGGGCAGGGGCAGATCATCGGCACAGCCCAGGCCCTGACCAGCATAGGTGGCGGATAGGCCGGTCACCGCTGCCAGTTGCCCGGGGCGCAGCTCCTCAGGTGTTGTGAATTTGTCCCCGGAGTACAGCCGCAGCTGCACCGCCTTTTCTTCCAGCGCCTCTCCTTTTTGGTTGACATAACGAATTGCGGAGCGGACACGCAGATCGCCCCCGGTGATTTTCAGCCAGGTCAGGCGGTTGCCCTGGGGGTCCCGGGAGATCTTGTACACCCGGGCGGTAAAATCCTTGCCGTACCGGGGGCGGGGGAGATATTCGTCCATAAGGGCCAGTAATTCGTCGATCCCCTCCAGCCGCAGGGCGGAGCCAAACAGACATGGGAACAGCTTGCGGTTTTCCACCAGCCCCCGCAGATTGCCGGGCGTTACCGTGCCGGTTTCCAGATAGCTTTCCAGCAGCGCTTCGTCGCACATGGCGGCGTTTTCGGCGATCTGCTCCGGTGTCTGACCGAAATCCACGCACCCGGTGGACAGCTCCCGCTGAAGCTGCTCCAGGAGCTTTGCCCGGTCCGTGCCGGGCAAGTCCATTTTGTTGATAAAGAGGATGGTGGGGATGTGGTAGTGCTCCAACAGCTTCCACAGGGTCAGGGTGTGGGCCTGGATGCCGTCGGTGCCGCTGATGAGCAGGATGGCGCTGTCCAAAATGGGCAGTGTCCGCTCAGCTTCGGCGGAAAAATCCACATGGCCCGGCGTGTCCACCAGCGTCAAGTCCAGCAGGGGCGTTTCCAGCCGTGCCTGCTTGGAAAAAATGGTGATGCCCCTGGCCCGTTCCAAAGCATGGGTGTCCAGATAGGCGTCCCCGTGATCCACCTGGCCCAAATTCCGCCGGGCACCGCTGCAATACAGCAGCGCTTCCGAAAGGGTGGTCTTTCCCGCATCCACATGGGCCAGCAGACCAGCACTAATATGAGGTTTTTTAGCCTGTTCACCCATGCAAGACACCCCCCTTTAAATGGTTTCATACAGGGATTATAGCACGAAAGAGGGCTTTCGTCGATAGAAAAACCGATTTTTTATAAAAAGGGCGGTGTGTTGAAGGGAAGTCCTTGACAGCCGGATGAAGCCGAATTATAATAAAGTTAACCTGAGTGAACTATCTTTGAGGGGTGGGAATATGGATCAATATTTTGCGGCAAACGCAGTGCTTTCCAAATTCAGCAGGTATTATATGGACCTGAAAAAGAATTTGCCCATTCGGCCCAGCGAGATGGCGGTGCTGAATATCCTGACCGTCACGCCTGGCCCCCATACGCCCGCTATGCTGGCGGAGCGATTGCGGGTGTCCAAGCCCATGATCACGGCGCTGGTCACGGCACTGTCGAAAAAGGGGTACGTCACCAAGGAACGGTCCCAGGAGGACAGGCGGGCGTATTATGTGCGCCTGACAAAAAAAGCGGAAGCGTTGGTGGAGACTGCCAGCGCCGATACCAACAAACATCTGGATCAACTGATCGCAGCTATGGGACAAACGGAATTCGATATGCTGGTCGATCTGACCCGGAAAGCCAATGAGATCCTGGAAGCAAACAGGGGAGGGGAATACGATGGATCTGAACGATAAAATTTGGAACCCGTGGCACGGCTGCCACAAATGCAGCGAGGGCTGCCAGAACTGCTACGCCTATTTTCTGGACAAGCGTTATGGCAGAGATACCAACGAAGTCCTGAGAAACAAGTCTGATTTTACACTGCCCATCAAGAAAGACCGCAGCGGCAACTGGAAGCTGCCCAGCGGCTCCTTCGTCCGGGTGTGCATGGCCAGCGATTTTTTTCTGGAGGAGGCGGATGCCTGGCGCATTGAAGCCTGGGATATGATCCGCCGCCGTCCCGATGTGACCTTTTCGCTGCTGACCAAGCGGGCTGAACGCATCCGGGACTGCCTGCCCTCTGACTGGGGTGATGGCTGGGACAATGTCTCCTTCTCCGTTTCCTGCGAGAACCAGAAGCGGCTGGAGCAGCGCATCCCCTATCTGCTGGATCTGCCCGCCAAGCACCGCTGGGTCAGCCTAAAGCCATTTATCGGCGAGATCGACATTGGAGATTTCCTTGCCACCGGCAAGATCGAAACCGTACTGGCTGGCGGCGAGAATTATTTGGGTTCCCGCCCGCTGCATTATGAATGGGTGAAAAAGGTTTATGATGCCTGTGCGGCGAACAATGTGCAGTTCATCTTCGGTCAGACGGGCAATATTTTTATCAAGGACGGCAAGGAATACAAGATTCGAAACCGCACGGAGCAGATGGTGCAGGCACTGAAAAGCGGCTTGAATTACCCCGCTAAGGACATCGAGGCGGAGGTCGCCGCCATCTATGACCGGAAAGCAGCCATGAAAGCAGCCATGGAAGCCAAACGCAAGCCCCGGGAAGAAGACAAATTTCATTGCTGAAAGACAAAAATAACGCAGGAGGTGTTCAATGCCGTGAGGGGCTTTTTTATGATCCTGATGATCCTTTCCCTGCTTGGGGGAGCGAGCTATTACCTGGCGGATCGGCTGTACCAGGGGCTTGCCGCTTTCTTCCCCGGAATGCGGTTTTGGCCGGTATGGGTGCTGATGGGTACCTTGTTCTTGATTATGGTGCTGGGCTTCGGTCGGGCACTGATGCCGTTTTCAAAGGACTTTAAGTACATTTTGGGCATTGCCAGCGGCTATTGCATGGGTATTGTGATCTATCTGCTGCTGTTTACAGTGGCGGCGGATCTTCTGCTGTTGGTGCCCCGGCTGATGAAGCAGCCCTTTACCGCGCACCGCCTGTTCAACGGGGTCGTGACACTGGGGGTACTGCTGCTGACGAGCGTGACCTGTGTCTATGGCTTTGCCAATGCCCGGCAGATCGACCATGTTTCCTATGAAATCGACTTACAGGGGAAACAGGATATTTCGGATCTGAATGTGGTGATGATCAGTGACCTGCATCTGGGCGCCATCGGCTCGGAGAGCCGGTTGGAAACCGTTGTGGCCCAGATCAACGCAAAACAGCCGGATCTGGTGTGCATTGCGGGGGATTTCTTTGACACCGACTTTGCCGCCATTCAAGATCCGCAGACCGCCATCCAAACCCTCCGGGGCATCCGGGCGACTTATGGCGTTTATGCCTGCCTGGGTAATCACGACGGCGGAGAAACGCTGGCGCAAATGGTGGATTTTTTGGAGCAGGCGGACATCCATTTGTTGAGCGACAGTTATACCGTCATCGATGACCGGCTGGTGCTGGTGGGGCGGTTGGACGGCGCTGCCATCGGCGGCTATGGGGACCGGGCGAGAAAACCCCTTGCGGATTTCTTTGCAAGAGAAGATACCTCCCTTCCTGTGATCGTGCTGGATCACAACCCCGCCAATATCCACGAATACAGCACCGAAGCGGATCTGATCCTGTGCGGGCATACCCATAAGGGACAGATATTCCCCGGCAACTTGTTCACAAACTGGATGTACACCGTGGACTACGGTTATTATCGGAAAGATGCCCAAAGCCCCCATGTGATCGTCACTTCCGGTGTCGGAACCTGGGGAATGCCCATGCGGGTGGGAACGGACTGCGAGATCGTCACCATCCGGTTCACTTAATTTGCCAAACCAATTTGTGAAGGAGGATAATTATGTACATTGCATCGGAAAATCGCTATGACACCATGCCCTACAACCGCTTGGGCATCAGCGGCCTGAAGCTCCCAGCAGTCTCCTTGGGCTTGTGGCACAACTTTGGCAATACCGGACGTTTCGACAATATGCGCCAGATGTGCTTTACGGCTTTCGACAATGGCATCACCCACTTTGACCTGGCCAACAACTATGGCCCGCCGGAGGGAACGGCGGAGATCAACTTCGGGCGGATATTAAAAGAGGATCTGGCCCGCTACCGGGATGAGCTGATCATCTCCACCAAGTCCGGTTATTGGATGTGGCCCGGCCCTTATGGTGAGTGGGGCAGCCGGAAGCAGCTGATGAGCAGTCTGGATCAGAGCTTGAAGCGGATGGGCCTTGACTATGTGGATATTTTCTATCACCACCGCCCGGATCCGGACACGCCCCTGGAGGAGACCATGGGTGCTCTGGCTACCGCTGTTCAGTCCGGCAAGGCACTGTATGTGGGACTTTCCAATTACGACGGCCCCCGGATGGAGCGTGCCGCAGCCATTTTGATGGAAATGCGTGTTCCCTTTGTGATCAATCAGAACCGCTATTCCATTTTTGACCGTACCATTGAAAACAATGGCCTGAAAGAGACTGCTGCCAAGTTGGGCAAGGGCGTGATCGCCTTTTCGCCCCTGGCCCAAGGCCTGCTGACGGATCGCTACCTCAAGGGCATCCCTGCGGACAGCCGGGTGATGACCGATGGCCGCTTCTTAAAGGAAAACGCCTTGACGGAGCAGCGCCTGGCGCAGATCCGAAAGCTCAATGACCTGGCGGCGCAACGGGGCCAGACCCTGGCCCAAATGGCCTTGAGCTGGGTTTTGCGTGATGGCATCGTTACCAGTGTTCTGGCGGGTGCTTCCAAGCCGGAGCAGGTTCTGGACAACATCAGGGCGGCGGAGAATACCAAGTTTACCGCTGACGAACTGGTCCTGATCGATTCCATCAGCCGATAACAAAATATAGAAAAATCCCGGAGAAACGGCGGTTTCTCCGGGATTTTGTTCTTAAAAGCATTTTATCAGGCTTATTCGCTGCGCAGCGCCACCACGGGATCTTTCTTGGCGGCACTCTTGGAGGGGATGATGCCCGCGATCAGGGTCAGGAAAATGCTGATGGCAATGAGGATCAGCCCGGTCTGCCAGGGCAGGAAGGCTCTCAGGCTGGCGATGCCGGTCAGGGCCTGGATCACGGCGTTGATGGGGATGCAAAGCAGAACGGTCACCAGAACACCCAACGCCCCGGCGGCGAAGCCGATCATCACCGTCTCGGCGGTGAACATACTGGACACATTCTTCTTGGAGGCACCAATGGCTCGGAGAATACCGATCTCCTTGGTGCGCTCCTGCACGGAGATCAGGGTGATGACACCGATCATAATGGAGGAAACCACCAGAGAAATGGCCACAAAGGCGATCAGCACATAGGTGATGGCATCGATGATGGAGGTGACAGAGGACATCATCAGTCCCACATAGTCCGTATACTGGATCCGGGACAGCTCCTCCACCCCCTCGTTGTATGCGGCAATGGCATCTTCGATCAGATCCTTGCTTTCAAAGGTAGCGGCGTACAGGCTGATGGCGGAGGGCTCGCTGAGGTCCAGACAGCCCAGGGTGATCAGATTGTCTTCGTAGCTGGAATCGGAAAATTCCAGGATCTCGTCATAGAACTGGGCGCACTGCTCGGTGGTGTAGCCGTCCATTGCCAGGGTCAGGGCAGCGGACAGCTGCTCCGTGGTCATGGCACTCAGCTGGGCCTTGACCTGGGCGGCGTACTGGGCTTTTACCTGCTGGCCCATCATTTCCGTGAACAGCTCCGTGATCTCGTCATCGGTCATGGCGCTGATATACTTGGAAACATCCTCCTGGCTCATGCCCATTTGGGCGGTCATGGCCTGCACCATCACATCCTCCATATCGGCCCGGGTCATGCTGCCCATGGTCTGCTGCACCATGGCATCCAGCTGCGCCTGGGTGGGGATGGACATGATGCGCACATACGCCTCCGCCCGTTCCTCGGTGGAGAGTGCGGCGATGAAGGAGCGGAATGCCGCTTCCTTGGCGGTGTTGTTCAGGGAGCCGGTGTTTTCCTCGAAGGGAAGGCCGGTGAAAATATCCACGGAGGGATTTGCTTTCTGGGCGGCGACCACATCGGATTTCACGGATTCGTTGATGACATACTCGGTCAGGGCGTTGGTGTAGCCGATGGAGCCGGTGAGCATGGCGGAGACGGCATCCTCACTGGGACGGATGATGCCGGAAACTTTCAGAGTGGTGCCGCCGTCATACAGATAGCGCAGACCTGCGTCGGTGCTTCTCAAATCGGTGTAAGTGCCGGTGGAGGCATCGTAGGTATAGCAGCTGGCGGGGAGAATGGTGCGGAACTCCATGCCGCAGATCTGGGCATAGCTCCAACTGGAAGTGTCCACATCCAGGGTGGTCTTATCCTTGGCGGCCTGGAGGATGGCTTTGATATCCTCCTCGGATTTCAGGCCCAGGGCATAGAGGGTCATGTCGTCCAGCTCATTGTTTTTGTCCACCACCAGAACGACCTCATTGTAGGCGGTGGGCCAGGAACCGTAGATCACATCGTACTGCTTTTCCAGCAGGTCGCTGACCAGCTTGCCATTTTCACCCGGCAGCATTTCCTGCCACAAGGTCATGCCGGAGGAGCCGGTGGAGGACATCATGCTCATAATGGGGCTCATTTCGGCAAGGTCGCTCATGCTGCCCATGGCGGACATATCCATGCCCAGAAATTCACCCATGATGCTCTGCATCATCTTCGTGGTGTCCGAAACGATGATGCTGCCGTCCACATTCTTGGTGTAGATCTGAAGATCCAGGTCATAGGAATACTGCACCCCGGAAATGGCGGTGTACAGGGGGCTTTCCGGGTCTTTCCGGGTCTGCTCGATGTATTCTTTGAAGGAAGCCAGGTCGTTTTCCGTGGTTTCCAGATTGTTCATGGCGTTGATGATGTCATAGATGGCGGGTTTGGAGTAGACCGCGTCATTTTCATGCTTGTGGGAGGATTGGGCGGTGGACATGAAGGTGGACATCAGGGTGCTCATGTCCGTGTGGGTGGCCTGAATGGTCAGGGGATAGGAGGACAGGGTGTCTTCCTGCACCGTGTTGATATAGGTGGTCATACCCTGGGATACCGCATAGATCAGAGCAATGCCGATGATGCCGATGGAACCGGCGAAGCTGGTCAGGGTGGTGCGGCCCTTCTTGGAGATCAGGTTTTTCAGGCTCAGGCCAAAGGCGGTGAACAGGGACATGGAGGTTTTCTTTTCCTTCTTTCCCGGCTTCGGCTGATGCAGGGTCACCAGATGCTGATATTCTGCCTGGCTGATGGTGGCAGAATCACCGGTGATCTTGCCATCCAGCATCCGAATGATCCGGGTGGAGTACATTTCTGCCAGCTCCGGGTTGTGAGTGACCATGACCACCAGACGGTCCTTGGCGACCTCTTTCAAAATCTCCATGACCTGCACGCTGGTCTGGGTGTCCAGTGCGCCGGTGGGTTCGTCTGCCAGGATGATATCGGGATTATTCACCAGCGCCCGGGCGATGGCGACACGCTGCATTTGGCCGCCGGACATCTGGCTGGGCTTTTTCTTCAGCTGATCGCCCAGACCCACGGATTCCAGTGCGGCGACGGCACGCTTGCGACGCTCCGCCTTGGAAACGCCGGAAAGGGTCAGCGCCAGCTCCACATTTTGCAGAACGCTCTGGTGGGGGATCAGGTTATAGCTTTGGAAGACGAAGCCCACGGAGTGGTTGCGGTAGGTGTCCCAGTCCCGGTCTTTGAAATCCTTGGTGGAACGGCCGTTGATGACCAGATCACCCTGGGTGTACTGGTCCAGACCGCCGATGATGTTCAGCATGGTGGTCTTGCCGCAGCCGGAGGGGCCCAGAATGGACACAAATTCCGCTTCCCGGAACTGCAGGCTTACACCTTTCAGGGCTTCTACCTTGCCGTTGCCGGCGGGATAGACTTTATGGATGTTTTTCAGTTCAAGCAATTTGCATTTCCTTTCTTCAGGGGAGGTTGGTTGACATTATTTGCGACTGGTGATAGTATAAGATACAGATGTCGCACATTCAATCATCAGTTTTGGAAAAAGAAAACAATATGCAACAAATCCGGGGGATTTGTTGCGGGTTTACAAAAAGTTTAGGAGTTAGCCATGAAAAGAGATTTGAGAATTACCGTCACCAAGCGGATGATCCGGGAAGCGCTGGTGGGGCTGCTGGAAACAAAACCTTTGGAAAAGATCAAAGTGAACGAGCTGTGTGAATGCTCCGGGGTCAATCGGGCTACCTTTTACCGGCATTACGAATCCATCCACGATGTGCTCCGTGAGATCGAGATGGAATTTATCCGGCAGATGCCCCGCCCGGCGGCGCTGCCCAAAACCGAGGAGGAGGCACGCAGCCATGTGAAAGCCGTCTGCGCATATTTTTATGGCCACGGAGATATGATCCGGCTCCTGTTCCTGAACCGGACGGATGGGGATATGATGCAGGGCATGAGCGATTTTTACAGCAGCTTTCTGGAAGTGCGGAAGAAAACGATGCCAGTGGCGGATGTGGACGAGGACACGGCAAAGGCCATCGTTGCCCTGATCAGCGGCGGCGGTTACTGCCTGCTGCGCCAGTGGATCCTGGGGGATATCCGCAAGACCCCGGATCAGATCGCGGATATTTTATGCAATGTGATCCGCTGGCATGACCGGGGGATATGATGGAATGAAAGCCGTGGCAACAGTTATTCTTCCAGATGGGTTTCACCCCATTTGGCAAGCTCTGTGAAAACCGGCAGCAGGGCCCGGCCCTTTTCCGTCAAGGAGTATTCCACGTGGGGCGGGATCTCGTTGAACTGCTCCCGGTGGACGATGCCCAGGGTCTCCAGCTCCCGCAGGGTGCTGGAGAGCATGGTGTTGGTGATGCGGGGAACGGCCTTTTTCAGCTCCCCAAAGCGACAGGTGGGTTGGGTGCAAAGAGCGTAGATGATGTGGGTGCGCCATTTGCCGCTGAGCAGTTCCAGGGTCCGGCGCATGGGGCAGTTGTCCTGGACAGGGGTGGTCAGGATACGGTTCAGGTATTCTTCTGGGGTGAGATCTTTTTTCATGGTAACCTCCGGTACAGTAAAACATACTAGGGAACCTCTGAATAATTCGCTATAATTCATCTTGTTTCGGCTGTCGAC
>CAZVAB010000018.1:0-15755 GCA_964625045.1 uncultured Oscillospiraceae bacterium
GATGGACAAACACGATACCATCGGCATCGATGCTGTTGCCATGTGTGTCAACGATATTATTTGCTGCGGCGCAAAGCCCCTGTTCTTCCTGGATTACATTGCCTGCGGAAAAAACTACCCCGAGAAGATCGCTTCCATCGTGGGCGGCGTGGCGGAGGGCTGTGTCCAGTCAGGTGCGGCCCTTATTGGCGGCGAGACTGCGGAGCACCCCGGTCTCATGCCCCAGGAGGACTATGATCTGGCGGGTTTCGCCGTGGGCATCGTGGATAAAAAGGACATCATCGACAATTCCAGAATGAAAGCGGGGGATGTGGTCATTGCGTTGCCCTCCACCGGCATCCATTCCAATGGTTTCTCCCTGTGCCGGAAGGTCTTTGATATTGATCACAACAACCCGCAGCTGTATGTTCCCAGAGAGGAGCTGGAGGGCAAGACCATTGCGGAAACGCTGCTGACCCCCACCCGCATTTACGTAAAGAGCGTGCTTGCTCTGCTGGAACAGGTAAAGGTCAAGGGCATTTCCCATATCACCGGCGGCGGTTTCTATGAGAATATTCCCCGGAGCATCCCCGATGGACTGGGTGCCAAGATCGACAAGGAGGCCGTGCGGGTGCTGCCCATTTTTGACCTGATCGCCTCCTGGGGCAATATCCCGGAGCGGGATATGTACAACACCTATAACATGGGTGTGGGCATGAGCATTGTGGTGGCGGAGGAGGATGTGGAAAAATCTCTGGCCATCCTCCGGGAAAACGGCGATGATGCCTATGCCATCGGCAAGATCGTTGCATCCGACGAGAAGGTGATCCTGTGACCCGGGCCCGGATCGCAGTGCTGGTCTCCGGCGGCGGCACCAATTTGCAGGCGCTGCTGGATGCGGAAAAGAGCGGCATCATTCAAAGGGGCGAGATCGTCCTGGTCATTGCCAATCACCCCGGGGTATTCGCTCTGGAGCGGGCAAAAAATGCCGGAGTTGACCATCTCGTGATCACGAAAAAAGAAGCGGGCAGCCAGAAAGCCTTTGAAAACGCCATTCTGTCCAAATTGGAGGAATACCGGATCGACTTGATCGTTCTGGCGGGGTTCCTGTCCATTTTGAGTGAGGATTTTACGAAGAGGTATCCAAATCGGATCTTAAATGTGCATCCTTCTTTGATCCCGTCCTTCTGTGGCGAGGGCTTTTATGGCCTGCGAGTCCATGAAGCGGCTTTGGAGAAGGGCGTGAAAGTCACCGGTGCCACGGTGCATTTTGTCAATGAGATTCCGGACGGCGGTCAGATCCTGGACCAAAAAGCCGTGGAAGTGCAGCCGGGTGACACCCCGGAGATCCTTCAAAGGCGGGTCATGGAGCAGGCGGAATGGGTCATTCTGCCCCGGACAGTGGAGCGTGTCAGCACCCAAATCGTGAAAGAAAGAGAAAGGTGAAAACTATGAAAATTTCCACCATTGGGGAAGAACTGAATTCCCAGCACTATCACGGCAGAGGCATCCTCATTGGAAGATCCGCCGATGGGAAAAAGGCCGTTACTGCCTACTTCATCATGGGCCGCAGCGTCAACAGCCGCAACCGGGTCTTTGTCCCGGAGGGGCTGGATATGCGCACCAAGGCTTTTGATGAGAGCAAAATGGTCGACCCCCACCTGATTATCTACTACCCGGTGCGGGTGCTGGGGGATAAGACCATCGTTACCAACGGTGATCAGACGGACACCATTTATGACCTGATGAGCCAGCAGATGACCTTTGAGCAGGCACTGCGTACCCGGGAATTTGAGGATGACAAGCCCAATTTCACCCCCCGCATCTCCGGCATCATCCACCGGGTAAAGGGCAAGATGAATTTTGCCATGTCCATTTTGAAAAGCGCCGAGGGAGATGACCGCTCCTGCCAGCGCTTTACCTATGCTTACAGTGATCCTTTGCCCGGCAAGGCAAAGTTTATTCACACCTATGCGGGAGAGGGAGATCCGCTGCCTTCTTTTGAGGGAGAGCCCAAGACCTTGCTCCTGCCGGATGTGGACATTGACCAGCTGACGGATTTGATCTGGTCGAATTTGAACGAAGAGAACAAGGTTTCCCTGTTTGTGCGCTACATCGACATTGCCACCGGCGAAGCCGAGAGCCGCATTGTGAACAAGAATGTATAAGGAGAATGCACCATGACGGAACTGCAACTGAAATATGGCTGTAACCCCAATCAGAAGCCTTCCCGGATCTTTATGGCGGACGGAAGTGAGCTGCCCATCGAGATCCTGTCCGGCCGCCCCGGCTACATCAACTTTCTGGATGCTTTCAATGCCTGGCAGCTGGTAAAGGAACTGAAGGAGGCCCTGAATCTTCCGGCGGTGACTTCCTTTAAGCACGTCAGTCCCACCTCTGCGGCGGTGGCGGTGCCCCTGCAGGAGAAGCTGAAGAAAGCCTGCTTTGTGGACGATATGGAGGGCCTGGACGAATCTCCCCTGGCCTGGGCCTATGCCCGTGCCAGAGGTACGGACCGGATGTGCTCCTTTGGGGATTTTGTGGCACTGTCCGATGTGTGCGATGTGACCACCGCCCGGCTGATCCAGCGGGAGGTGTCCGACGGCATCATTGCGCCCGGCTATGAGCCGGAGGCACTGGAAATCCTTAAAACCAAGCGCAAGGGTAATTACAATATCATCAAGATCGACCCGGATTATGTCCCGGCACCGCTGGAACACAAGCAGGTGTACGGCATCACCTTTGAGCAGGGCCGTAATGAATTTAAGATCAATGAAGCACTGCTGCAAAACATCGTGACCGGGAACAAAGAACTGCCCCAGAGTGCGGTGCGGGATCTGATCGTGGCGCTGATCACCCTGAAATATACCCAGTCCAATTCTGTTTGCTATGCGGTGGACGGTCAGGCCATCGGTGTGGGAGCGGGGCAGCAGTCCCGGATCCACTGCACCCGTCTTGCCGGCACCAAAGCGGATACCTGGTTCCTGCGCCAGCATGATAAGGTGCTGAATTTGCCCTTCAAGCCGGATATTGGCCGCCCGGAGCGGGACAATGTGGTGGATGGCTACATCAACCAGAACGAAGAAGATGTCTGCGCCGAGGGCAACTGGCAGAAGTATTTCACCCGGCAGCCGGAGCCGTTTACCTTTGAAGAGCAGCGGGAATATCTCGCCACCATTGACGGCGTTGCCCTGGGCAGCGATGCGTTCTTCCCCTTCAGCGATAACATCCAGCGGGCGAAAAAGAGCGGTGTCAAGTATGTGGCCGAGCCCGGCGGTTCCATCCGGGATGATGCGGTGATCGCCACAGCCGATGCGTACGGCATGGTCATGGCCTTTACCGGTATGAGACTGTTCCATCATTGAGACAGGAAATGAGGATACTATGAAATTACTGGTCGTAGGCTCCGGCGGACGGGAGCACGCTATTATTAAAAAATTAAAGGAAAATCCCCAGGTTACGGAAATTTTTGCGCTGCCCGGTAATGGCGGCATCGCAAGAGATGCCACCTGCGTGGATATTGGAGCCAAGGATATTCCGGGAATCGTTGCCTTTGCGGTGGAAAATCAAATCGATTACGCCGTCGTGGCACCGGATGATCCGCTGGTCCTTGGGTGTGTGGATGCGCTGGAAGAAAAGGGAATCCCCTGTTTTGGCCCCCGGGCCAATGCCGCTATCATTGAGGGCAGTAAGGTCTTTGCCAAGGAACTGATGAAAAAGTACGGCATTCCCACGGCAAAGTACGCTGTGTTCACCAAGCTGGAAGAAGCCCTTTCCTATTTGGAAACGGCTCCCATCCCCACGGTCATCAAGGCGGACGGCCTGGCTCTGGGCAAGGGTGTGATCATTGCCCAGACCCGGGAAGAGGCCAAGAGCGCTGCCATCTCCATGATGGAGGGCAAGCAGTTTGGTGCCAGTGGCGAACGGGTGGTCATTGAAGAGTTTCTCACCGGCCCGGAAGTGTCCGTTCTTGCGTTTACTGACGGCAAGACCGTGGTGCCCATGGTCTCGTCTATGGATCACAAGCGGGCTGGGGACGGCGACACGGGGCTGAACACCGGCGGCATGGGCACCGTTGCGCCCAATCCCTACTACACCGATGCCATTGCGGCACGGTGCATGGAGGAGATCTTCCTGCCCACCGTCCATGCCATGAATGCCGCGGGACGCACCTTCCGGGGCTGCCTGTACTTCGGCCTGATGCTCACGGCGCAAGGCCCCAAGGTCATTGAATACAACTGCCGCTTCGGTGACCCGGAGACCCAGGTGGTGCTGCCTCTGCTGGAAAGCGACCTGCTGACGGTGATGCAGGCTACCACCAACGGCGCTTTGGCGGAAACAGAAGTGCGCTTCAGCGACAAAAACGCTTGCTGTGTCATTATGGCGTCCCAGGGATACCCAAAGTATTATGAAAAGGGCTATCCCATTTCCATGGATGAGGCGGTTTTAGGCCATGTCTATGTGGCGGGTGCTGCCCAAAAGGACGGACAGCTTCTGACCTCCGGCGGTCGTGTGCTGGGCGTGACGGCGGTGGAAGATTCCTTGTCGGAAGCGGTGGAAAGCGCCTACCGGATGGTTCAAAAAATCAGCTTTGCCAATGCCTATTACCGCCGGGATATCGGTCAGCGGGCATTGCGGGCGAGAAATGAGGAGTAAGCGATGGTATACCGTGTATTTGTAGAAAAGAAGCAGGGCCTTGACCATGAAGCACAGGCCCTTTTTGGGGAGATCCGCACCCTGCTGGGGATTGGCGCATTGGAGCGCCTGCGGGTCATCAACCGCTATGATGCGGAAAATATCACCCGGGAGCTGTTTGATTACGCCAAGAAAACGGTATTTTCCGAACCTCAGCTGGACATCGTCACTGAGGAAGTGGAGGCCGAAGGTGCCAGCGTTTTTGCGGTGGAATACCTGCCCGGTCAGTTTGACCAGCGGGCGGATTCTGCTGCCCAGTGCATCCAGATCATCTCCCAGGGAGAGCGGCCCACGGTGCGCACTGCAAAGGTGTATGTGCTGTACGGCACACTGACGGAGGAAGAACGGACGGCGATCAAGAACCATGTGATCAACAAGGTGGAAAGCCGGGAGGCAAGCCTTGAAAAGCCCGATACCCTTTCTGCCCATTTCGCGGCCCCGGATCAGGTAGCAACGGTGGAGGGTTTTACCGCAATGAGCGAAGAAGCCCTTTCGGAGCTGCTTTCTACCCTTGGCCTTGCCATGGATCTGGACGACCTGAAATTTCTTCGGGATTATTTCCGTGACACGGAGCATCGGGAGCCCACCATCACGGAGATCCGGGTGGTGGATACCTACTGGTCCGACCACTGCCGCCATACCACCTTCTCTACCCAGCTGGACAGCATTTCCATCCATGACAGTGCTGTGGAAAGCGCCTATCAGGACTATCTTGCCGCCCGGGTGGAGGTATATGGAGAAGAAAAGGCGGCGGCTCGGCCCCAGACCCTCATGGATATTGCCACCATCGGAACAAAGCTGCTGAAAAAGCGTGGCTTGCTGCCGGAGCTGGACGAAAGTGAGGAGATCAATGCCTGCTCCATCCATGTCAGCGCCGATGTCAACGGCAAGGAGGAAGACTGGCTGCTGATGTTTAAGAACGAGACCCACAACCACCCCACGGAGATCGAACCCTTTGGCGGTGCGGCCACCTGCATTGGCGGCTGCATCCGGGATCCCCTGTCCGGCCGGGCCTATGTGCATCAGGCCATGCGTGTCACCGGTGCGGCAGATCCCAGAAAGCCGCTGAACGAGACCATCCCCGGAAAGATCCCCCAGCGCAAGCTCTGCCAGACCGCAGCTGCGGGTTATTCCTCTTACGGCAACCAGATCGGCCTTGCTACCGGCCATGTGGCAGAACTGTACCACGATGGATTTGTTGCGAAGCGGCTGGAGTGCGGCGCCGTGGTGGCGGCAGCACCTGCAAGTAATGTTCGCCGGGAGCGCCCCGCTGCTGGGGATGTGGTGATTTTGCTGGGCGGCCGTACCGGACGGGACGGCATTGGCGGCGCCACCGGCTCTTCCAAGAGCCATGACAGAAAATCCCTTGCCACCATGGCTTCCGAAGTCCAGAAGGGCAATGCCCCGGAGGAGCGGAAGATCCAGCGGCTGTTCCGCAATGGAAATGTGACCCGGCTGATCAAGCGGTGCAATGACTTTGGCGCTGGCGGCGTGTCCGTTGCCATCGGTGAATTGGCGGACGGTCTGCGCATCGATCTGGATGCGGTGCGGAAGAAGTACGACGGTCTGGACGGAACAGAGATCGCCATTTCCGAGTCCCAGGAGCGGATGGCAGTGGTAGTGGCGGCAGAGGATGCGGCCCAGTTCATTGCCTATGCGGAAAGTGAAAACCTGGAAGCCTACCAGGTGGCGGTGGTCACGGCAGACCCCCGGATGGTCATGACCTGGAAGGGAAGAGAAATCGCAAATCTTTCCCGGAGCTTCCTGGATACCAACGGTGCGGTGAAGCACACGGCGGTGGAAGTGCCGGAAAAAAATGTGAATGTGGCTGCGAAGAAGGCATCCTTGCGGGAGATCGCTTCTGATTTGAAGTTTGCCTCCCAGCGGGGCCTGGTGGAGCGGTTTGACTCTACTATCGGTGCGGGCAGCCTGCTGATGCCCTACGGCGGTAAAAACCAGGCCACACCTGCCCAGGCTATGGCGGCAAAGCTGCCCATGCTTCCCGGAAATGAGACAAACCGGGGCAGTCTGATGGCCTATGGCTGTGACCCGGATCTGCTCAGTGCCGATCCCTATACCGGTGCCATTGCAAGTATTGTCTCTTCCATGGCAAAAACGGTAGCAGCCGGCGGTGATTATAAAAAGGTCTACCTGTCTTTGCAGGAATTCTTTGAAAAGCTGAAAGATGAACCCCGGCGCTGGGGCAAGCCCTTTGCCGCTCTGCTGGGTGCACTGCAGGCTCAAGTTGCCCTGGGCGCTGCCGCCATCGGCGGCAAGGACTCCATGTCCGGCACGTTCATGGATAAGGATGTGCCCCCCACGGTGATCTCCTTTGCTGTGGCACCTGTGAAAGCGCAGGAGGTGATCTCCGCCGAATTTAAGGAAGCGGGGCATCCCGTGTACTGCTTTGGCGGCTTTGATGTGACGGATTTTGATGCCATGAAAGCCAGCTGGGCCCAGTTCCATGCCCTGTGCCAGGCAGGAAAGGTGAAGGCTGCCTGGGCTGTGGAAGGTGGCGGCATCGGGGAAGCCGTGATGAAGATGTCCTTTGGCAATGACATCGGCTTCCGTGCCGCTGAAAATGTCGGCCTGCCCCATGGCCCCGGTTATGGCTGGATCCTGGCGGAACTGACAGAGGAAGTGGACGGGGCCGTCTGCATCGGCTGCACCACAGAGGAACCGGCCGTCACCTATGGCGGTGAGACTGTATCCATTCAGGAGCTGCGGGGGCTGAATGAGGCTGTTCTTGAAAATGTTTACCCCACCCAGACGGTGGAAAAGGAGCAAAAGATCCCGAACTTTGCCTTTGAGGCGACCCACCGTGTGGCTCCTGCCATTCCTGTGGCAAAGCCCAAGGTACTGATCCCGGTGTTCCCGGGCACCAACTGCGAGTATGACTCTGCCCGAGCCGTGATGGCTGCGGGTGCGGAAGCGGAGATCGCAGTGATTCGCAACCTGACCGCCGATGATGTGGCCCGGAGCGTGGAGCATTTTGCCCGGAAGATCGGGGAAAGCCAGATGATCTTCATTCCCGGCGGCTTCTCCGGCGGCGACGAGCCGGACGGCTCTGCCAAGTTCATCACGGCTTTCTTCCGCAATCCTGCGGTGAAGGCGGCGGTGACGGAACTTCTGGAGCAGCGGGACGGTCTGATGTGCGGCATCTGCAATGGTTTCCAGGCGTTGATCAAACTGGGTCTTGTGCCCTACGGCAAGATCATCGACACCGATGAAAACTGCCCCACCTTGACCTATAACACCATCGCCCGGCACCAGAGCCGGATCGTGCGTACACGCATTGCCTCCAACAAGTCCCCCTGGCTGGCACTGACCCAGGTGGGCCAGGTGTACAATGTACCCATTTCCCATGGTGAGGGCCGGTTCCTTGCCAGCGAGGAGCTGATCCGTCAGCTGGCAGAGAATGGCCAGATCGCCACCCAGTATGTGGACATGGACGGCAGCGCCACTTCCTGTGTGGATTTCAACCCCAACGGCTCCCTGTGTGCCATTGAGGGCATCACATCCCCGGATGGCCGGGTGTTCGGCAAGATGGGACACAGCGAGCGCATTGGCAGGGACCTGTACCGGAATGTTCCGGGAGAATACGATATACGGATGTTTGAAGCTGCGGTGCGGTATTTTAAGTAAGCTCGTACATATTATAAACAAGGGGCGGTCTTTCGGAGAAGTTGCTGTCGAAGGATCGCCCTTTTTCCACTTTTGGCTACTTGCAATCGGAAAGCGGCTGTGTTATAATGACAAAAAATGAGGTACGGTTCCGTGCCGGACAGGAGGTTTATATGAGCAAGATTATTTGTGATGTTTGCGGTACCGCATATCCCGAAACGGCTGCCCAGTGCCCCATTTGTGGCTGCGCAAAGGCACCCACCGCACAGGCATCCGGTGACGATACACAGCATGAGGGCTATACCTATGTAAAGGGCGGGCGTTTCTCCAAGAGCAACGTCAAGCGCAACAACCGGGCTAAGGTCCAGGAGCAGCGTGTGTCCACGCCCGCACCCAAACAGGAAACCAGCACTGCTTCCAGCTACGCTGTCCCGAATCGCCGGGAAGAGCGCCGGAGACAGGAGCGGGAAGAGCCGGAGGGCGTTAACAAGGGCCTGGTGGCTGTGGTGATCATTTTGCTCCTTGCCATCATCATGGTGGTGGTCTATATCGGAAGAAGCGTGTTCTTGGGCGGCAATGAAAACACCAAGCCCAGCGATACTTATCACCAGACAGACAGCACCCAGGGAAGCACCGGGGCATTGATTCCCTGTACAGAGCTGAAGCTGGGCAGCGCCATGGTGGAGCTGAAGAACGAGACTGAAAAGTATCTGCTGGAAGTGCGCCCGACCCCGGAGAACACCACGGATATCCCTGTATTCACGTCTGAAAACCCGGCTGTGGCAACGGTGGACCAGAACGGTCTGATCCTGCCCATGGGCCATGGCGAGACTGTTATCACTGTTACCTGCGGCGATGTGACGGCCCAGTGCCTGGTCAGCTGCACCTTTGGAGAACCGGAACCTACTGAACCCTCCACCGAGCCTCCTGTGGATGTGCCGGATGGATTTGTCCTGACCCTGAACCGGAAGGACTTCACCCTGGGCAAAGAGGGCGAACGTTGGACACTGTACAAAGAGACCATGGGTATCAAGGCATCCGATATTACCTGGACTTCCTCTGATCCCGCAGTTGCCACTGTGGAAAATGGCGTGGTCGTGGGTGTTGACCGTGGTAGTGCGACCATCACCGCTACGATCGGCGGCCAGACTGTCACTTGCGTGGTTCGCTGCAGCTTTGATGCTTCCGAACCCACCGAGCCTGCGCCTTATCTGATCAGCCACAAGGATGTGACCCTGAAGAGCGGCGAGACCTTTAACCTGACCCTGAAGACCAAGGAAGGCGCCAATGTTCAGGGTGTGGAATGGGTCGTCAGTGACGAAGGCTATGTGACCATCAATAAGAACACGGTGAAGGCGAACACTATCACCGAAAAGAAGGTCATCACCATCTCCACCACTTATGAGGGCGTGACCTATACCTGCACCATCCGCCTGTATCCTGCGCAGACCTGATAATATTTGCGGCAGCACCCAAAAAGGTGCTGCCGCTTTTCTTATTCGCCATCGATACAGGTGTTTTTGCGGAACAGCAGGGAAATGCACCAAAGGCCCGCAAGACCCACCAGGGCGTACACGATTCGGCTCAGGACCGCATCCTGACCACCGAAGAGCCATGCCACCAGGTCAAACTGGAACGCTCCGATCAGTCCCCAGTTGAGACTGCCGATGATGGACAGGATCAGTGCCAATGTATCCATAATGTTACCTCCATTTTCATTTGTTGCTACCCATAGATTTTCCAATGGTACGAAAAATATTCATGCTCTTGAAAAAAGAGCGCCAATGGGCTATAATAACGAAAAAGAACGAATTGGGAGGAAATCCATGATGACGACCCTTTATGAAGGCGCATTCGCAAAAGTGAATTTGACATTGGATGTTTTGGGCAAGCGGGAGGACGGCTACCATGATCTGAAAAGTGTCATGCAGACCATTTCCCTGCGGGATGACATCGAGATCGATGTGGGTACCGCCAAGCCCTGGAAGCTCCAGTGTGACAAGGAAGGAATTCCCTGTGACGAGCGGAACCTGGCTTGGAAAGCCGCCAAGGTGTATTTGGACACCATTAAGAAAGACCCGGAGGGCCTTGAGATCCGCATTACCAAGCGCATCCCTTCCCAAGCGGGTCTTGGCGGCGGCAGCGCGGATGCTGCGGCTGTTCTGCGGGCGCTGAACCGGCACTATGGGGATCCGCTGTCCATTGCGGCGCTGGCAGAGCTGGGCAGTCTTGTGGGAAGTGACGTGCCTTTCTGTGTCATCGGCGGTACGGCGGTGGTGGAAGGCCGTGGCGAACGGATCCGCAAGCTGCCGGATATGCCTGACTGCGTTTTCGTGGTGTGCAAGCCGGATTTCTCCGCTTCCACCCCGGAGCTGTACGCCAAGCTGGATGAGCATCCCATTGCGGTGCACCCGGATCATGCCGCCATGGAAAGCGCCATTTTGGCGGGAGATCTGGAAAAGATCTGCCAGAATTTCTATAATGTTTTTGACGCCGTGGTTACGCAGGAGCATTTGGAGATGAACTACATCAAGTCCATTTTCAATTCCTACGCATCCTTGGGCCAGCAGATGACCGGCTCCGGTTCCGCCGTGTTCGGCGTGGTGACGGAGTTTGAGTACGCCGCCGTGATCTGCAATATGCTGAAAGACAGCTATCCCCAGGTATTTATTGGGAAGCCCGTATAATTTTGCCAAATACCGTCCATACTGGAAGTAAAACCAGGATGGACGGTGTTTTTATGAAAAAGATCGCAAAGTTATTGTTCCTTTGTCTGCTGCTGGCAGCGGCGGTGTGGGTGGGTTCGGTGCTTTCCGACCGGAGTGACCTGCGAGATGGCCTTATCCGCCTTCATGTGGTGGCAGAGTCCGACTCGGAGGAGGACCAGGCGGTGAAGCTGCAGGTGCGTGATGCCATTACGGAGAAGCTCCAAAGTGCCATGGAAAATCTGCCCAATGCCCAAACGGCGAAAGATTACATCCAGGCCCATTTGCCCCAATTGCAGGAGACGGCAAACCAGGTGCTGGAACAGGCGGGGGTGGCGGCCCGGGCTGTGGTGACACTGGGAAAAGAGGCCTTTCCCACCCGGCAGTATGACACGTTCACCCTCCCGGCGGGGGTCTATGAGTCATTGCGGGTGACCATCGGAACCGGACAGGGGCACAACTGGTGGTGCGTGGTGTTTCCCACCTTTTGCGTCAGCGCCACATCGGAGGGCATGACGGACACGGCGGTGAGCGCCGGGTTATCCCAAAGCCTTGCCGGAAGCCTTACCGGGGAAAAGCCCTATCAGGTGCGGTTTTTCCTGCTGGACTGCATGGGATGGGTGGAAAATCTGTTTCACAAATGAGCGCTGCCACCGCCCGGAAAATTCCGGGCGGTTTTTGTTGTATTTTTTGGAAGAAGATGCTATGATGGGTGTAAGATTATGGTAGCAAAATCGGTGGTAATAGATGAGAGGAGGCGGCACATATGGACGATCGGCAGATATTGAAGCTGTTCTTTGTCAGAGCGGAAGGCGCCATTGAAGCTCTGGCGGAGAAATTCGGCAACACATTGGAACGCATCGCCATGAACATTCTGGAAAACCGGGAGGATGCCCAGGAGAGCACCAACGATACATATCTGGCGCTTTGGAACGCCATCCCGCCCCAAGAGCCGGAGCCGCTGGCCCCCTATGTCTACCGCACCGGGCGGAATGTGGCGCTGAAACATCTGGCCTATGCAAATGCCCAAAAGCGTTGCAGCCGTTATGATGTGTCGCTGGAGGAGCTGTCCGGTTGCCTGCCCGGGGAGGACCTGGAGCAGAAAGTGGATGCCCGGGCGGTGGGCCAGGCCATGGATGCTTTTTTGCAGACCCAGAGCCGGGAAAACCGGTATATTTTCCTGCGCCGGTATTGGTACGGGGACAGCGTTCGGGATATCGCTGGGGCGCTGAAAATGCAGGAAAATGCCGTGTCCGTCCGGCTGAACCGCCTCCGGGGAAAACTGAAGGACTATTTGATCAAGGAGGGCTTTTACTATGAATCGTGAACAGACTTTACAAGCATTGGATGAAATATCCGATAAGCATATTGAAGAAGCCGCAAAACCGCCCAAAAGGCGGAACAAAATCATTTTTCGCAGCGTCGTGGCGGCAGTTTTGGCCCTGGCGGTGTGCCTGGGGGTGTTTTTGACACCGGCCAAGGTCAACGCCAAGGCGGTGGCGCTACCGGGAGAGGCCCGGGTCTCTGCCCGTAAGAGCTATGATGAGTTCAAGGATAAGGATGAATGGAAGGCGTACTCTTCCACTTATCAGGCAGAGCAAAATAAACGCAGCGATCTGGCAAAGGCGGCGAAGAATGATCTGATGCCCTTTTTCACCAACGCCAGCCGGGAATTTTTGACCGGCGACGATGGAGAAAACAAACTCTGGTCGCCCATCAATGCCTACATCGGTCTTGCCATGCTCACGGAGCTGACGGCAGGGGAGAGCAAGCAGCAGCTCATGAATCTGCTGGGGGCGCAGAGCAGCGAGGTGTTGCGCCAGCAGGTGAGCGCCGTGTGGGAGACCATCTATAACGACAGCGACAACGAGCGCAGTACCCTTGCCAATTCCTTGTGGATGCAGGAGGGGGGAGAATATGAGCAGAACACCATGGATGCGCTTGCCTACTATTACTACGCCTGCGTCTACCAGGGGAATTTGGGAAGCCAGAAGATCAACGAGGCCATTGGCACCTGGCTGGATAACAACACCGCTGGCCTGCTGAAAAAGTACACCGGTCAGATCGAACTGGATCCCAATACGGTGCTGGCTCTGTATTCTACCATCAACTTCCAGTCCAAGTGGCAGGATGAATTTTCCGCCAAGGCAAACACCGATGGAACATTCCACGGCAGCAAAGGCGACCAGACCGTTACCTATATGAACAAAAAAGAAGCCCAGATGGATTATTACTGGGATGAGGATTTCGCCGCAATTGCCCTTCGTTTGAAAAACGGCAGCACCATGTGGTTCATTTTGCCGGATGAGGATAAGACGACCGCCGATGTGCTGTCCAGCGGAAGATATCAGGAATTGGTCAGCAGCGGGGAATGGGAAAACAAAAAATATATGAAAGTCAACCTGACTGTGCCGAAATTTGATATTTCCGGGCAGATCAAGCTGAATGAGGGCTTGAAAAAATTGGGCGTGAAGGATATCTTTGACCCTGATAAAGCGAATTTTTCCGCCATTACATCGGAAATACCGTTATTCAGCGGTGAAATCAAGCAGTCCGTCCGGGTGGAGATCGATGAAGAGGGCGTGAAGGCTGCTGCCTACATTGAGCTACCCGGATCCGGCAGCGCACAGCCCCCGGAGGAGATCATAGACTTCGTGCTGGACAGACCCTTCCTGTTTGTTATCGCCAACAGTGGTTTGCCTGTGTTTACAGGGGTGGTGAACGCACCGTAAAAGATGGATTAAGATATTCTTAAGACACTTGATTAATGGGGGAAAGAATGGTAAGATAGCCCTATCATAAGAAAAGGATACTGGGAAGCGGATGAAAGAGAAATTCAAGAAGGTATTACAGTTCGTGACAAACCCAAGGCTTCTGCTTTGCTTTGCCATCGGCTGGATGATCACCAATGGCTGGTCGTATATCCTGTTTGCCCTGGGCACCTATTTCGACATCACCTGGATGACCGCAGTGGGCGGGGCGTATCTGGCCTTTCTGTGGCTGCCCATTTCCCCGGAGAAGATCGTAACCTGTGCCATTGCTCTGGCGCTGCTGCGCTGGTTTTTCCCCAACGACACTAAGACACTGGCGGTGCTCAAGGAAATGTACGCCAAGGCCAGGGGCTTCGTGCAGAAAAAGAAAGAGCAGCACGAAGAAAAAAAAGAGCACGGGATCAAGGAATGAGAAAAGCGCCGTTCGTATAGCTGTGTGCTGATAAGACAGTAATTTGAGAAATTACGAAATCGGCAACTGCAAACAGGATTGGACAACAAATCAGGCGACATTCAACTTTGGTTGGGTGTCGCCTGATTTTGTGCGTTTAAGGGTTGAAAAGTGCCTACTTTTTGCTTTCTAAGGCGTGGATTGTGGGATGAGTGAAGAAGTTATCGGATTTGAAAAATATTGCCTCGAAACGGTGAATTACGGCATAATGAACACGGTTCATCGAAAAGTGTATTTTTTGCATTTTGGTAAATTCTTAAATAAAATTGAAAAGTCTATCGTTTGGCATTATGATGTGGGGTGCGCTCAACACAGCAAAAACGATCAAATGGCGTGTGTTCACAAAAAAGTTGCATTATTTTGCAGAAAAAAATCGCCCGACCTATTGAAAAGTATATCGAAGTTGTGATATGCTGTGTACACAACGCAAATGGAGGTATGGCAGATGAAAAAGCTATTGTCTTGTGCATTCAATATGGATAGCGGTTGCGTGGAACTGAAATATACTGATGGCGGTATGATCGCCATTAACTGCACCGCCGTGGGAAACGAAGTTGCCGACAATATGTACCAGCGGTCAGAGTTGGACTATCTGGTCTACAACGATCCTCTGGCATATGCCGACCTCGTGCTGAACGGTGACCCGGAGGCGTACCTCAAAGCGGTCACCGAGTATAAGCCTTTGGATTAGTTTTTAATATTGGAGAAAAGCATGGCGACTTGGATTACACATTTAATGATTGCGGATGGTGTTCTTGAACACATTCCGAACTTAGATAGACGAGGTTTCTGCGTTGGCAATATTGCACCGGATTGCAATGTAGAAAACGAAGATTGGACAGCCTTTACGCCGCCCAGAGAAGTAACACATTGGATGCAAGGTGAGCGAAAGAAAGCCTCGGATTGTGATGCTTTCTGCGACGAGTATATTCTGATGCGGAAAGACAAAATCAAATCTCCGGAAGAATATGCGTTCCTGCTCGGCTATTACTCACATCTGCTCACAGATGCAGCGTTCCAAGCTATGATCCGTGACGAAGATCGTGTAATAGCAGTTTGGGTGCGTATTAAGGCTGATGAAGAATTGAGCGTCGCCGCTACCAGTATGAATGAAACGTGGGATTCGGTAAAAAGGCTCGTTCCCGAGAAAGATCGTATGCGTGAGATCTACGCAATGGAAGCTGAGTATCTGAGTGATCATCCGAACTCCGGTTATCTTACAGAAATTCTTCCGTTGAAATCTTTTCCAGAGTATATTGATTATCTCCCCCAAGGCAGTATCATTCGCAAGATCGGCGTGATGGGTTATGTGCCCGAAGTGAACAAGTCTACGAATAAGTTTATCTCTATATCTCAGGACGAGTACACCGAGTTTGTGCAAGATACAATACAGCTTGTGGTAAACCGATTTACCGAAAAGAATTTGATTTAAGGAGATTGCAATGTCAGAAGCTTATTACAAGCCTTGCAGAGAGCTTGCTATCAATACGATGGTTCGTGAAATCAGCAGTGTTCTCTCGGATTGCGAAC
>CAZVAB010000019.1:0-14554 GCA_964625045.1 uncultured Oscillospiraceae bacterium
GAGCAAGGTTTGAATTTCATTCTATAACGTGTTCAATTTGTTCTTGAAATTTACGCTTCGTTAACTGCCTTTAATACATGACTATCTTCACATTCCATTACACATTCCCTGCCATAGCTTTTTTCATACTCTATAAATTCAATAATCGTTCTAATCTCCCAATCTGTTATCTGTGGATAATTAGAAAGCTTCTTATAGAACACACCATCCCATACTTCCGTGAATTCAAAATCACCTATTTTTATAAGCATACCATCACCACCAAATTTTAATATCTCTTTCTTTTCTCTCAGGAAAGTATAGCAGAAAACCATGGAGAAATCTACCCTTCGTGCAAGGACCGCCCGAACATTTTGTCCGGGCGGTCCTTGTATCAATCATAATCGTAGCAATCGGCGGCCACAGGCTCACCCCTTGAATTTAGGCTCGCAGGTGACCTGTACACCCAGCTTCTTAAAGGTCATTTCGTCCACTTCCGACAAGATCACGGAAGAGTGCACCTGACAGCCCCGGAGCTTGCTCAACTGCTCCATGGCCAGCTCTGCCGTGGGGTTCGTGGCAGCGCTGATGGACAGGGCGATGAGCACCTCATCCGTATGCAGCCGGGGATTGCGGTTGCCCAGATGATCCACCTTCAGGTGCTGGATGGGGTCGATGACCACGGGAGAGATCAGATGCAGCCGGTCCCGGATGCCCCCCAGGCTCTTCAGGGCGTTCAGCAGCAGCGCCGCCGACGCACCCAGCAGCTTAGAGGTCTTACCGGTAACGATGGTACCGTCCGGCAGCTCCATCGCCAGAGCGGGTTTTCCCGTTTCCTCTGCCTTGTTCAGCGCCGCTTCCACCACCCGGCGGGCGGAGAAATCCACATCGGCCTTGCGCATCAGCAGTTCCAGCTTGCGCACCACTTCATCCCCGGCCTTGCCCTTTTTGTTGTCACACAGGGCGGTGTAATACCGGCGGATAATCTCCTGGCGGCTGGCCTGGACCACCACCTCATCGTCCACGATGCAGTTGCCCACCATGTTCACGCCCATATCCGTGGGGGATTTGTAGGGGCACTCTCCCAGAATTTTGGCGAACATGGCATCCAGCACCGGGAACGCTTCCACATCCCGGTTGTAGTTCACCGTGGTCACGCCGTAGGCTTCCAGATGGAACGGGTCGATCATATTCACATCGTTCAGATCCGCCGTCGCCGCCTCATACGCCAGATTTACCGGGTGATTCAGGGGCAAATTCCAAATAGGGAAGGTCTCAAACTTGGCATAACCCGCCTGGATGCCCCGGCTGTTCTCGTGATACAGCTGGCTCAGGCAGGTAGCCAGCTTGCCGCTGCCGGGGCCGGGAGCCGTGACCACCACCAGCTGGCGGGTGGTCTCAATGTACTCATTTTTGCCGAAGCCCTCGTCACTGACCACATGAGCCGTGTCTGCGGGGTAGCCCGCGATGTCATAGTGGTGGTACACCTTCACGCCCAGGCTCTCCAACCGTGCCTGGAAGGCTTTCGCCACCGCCTGACCGTCGAACCGGGTCAGCACCACGCTGGAAACATACAGCCCAAAGCCCTTGAACACATCCAAAAGCCGCAGCACATCCCGGTCATAGGTGATGCCCAGATCCCCCCGGATCTTATTTTTCTCAATGTCATCGGCATTGATGACGATGACCATTTCCACCTGGTCTTTCAGCTGCAGCAGCATTTGCAGCTTACTGTCCGGCTGGAAGCCGGGAAGCACCCGGGCCGCATGATTATCGTCGTAAAGTTTCCCGCCAAATTCCAGATACAGCTTGCCGCCAAAGGCATCCAACCGCTGCTTGATGTGCTCCGACTGCATCTGCAGGTACTTCTCATTATCGAACCCGATATTATTCATGACAAAACCCTCTCTCCCGGCAAAATTTCCTTTTTATTTTACCCCAAGCGGCGGCAAATAGCAAGAGATTTTCCCACCCGCATCCGACAAAAAACAGCATCGGTTTTTCATTTGTTTTTGTTCACCCTTCCGTCACATTTCCTCTATTTACTTTTTTCCCAATCGGTGATACAATAACCAAATAGAAAGGAGGCCGCCGTATGAGAGATTTTTGGGCGGAAGTAAAAAGCTTCTTCCGTAAAGGCGATATGGTCCTGCTGGTTTTGTGTCTGGCAGCCTCCGCTTTCAGCTGCATCATGGTGGCCAGCGCCACCAACGGCCGTTCCTCCGGCTTCACCCGTTTCCTTGTGGTCCAGGGTGGCGCTGCCGTTTTGGGCATTGTGATGTACATTTTCATGTCCTCCATCGATGTGGACTTTTTCTCCGAACACCGGACGATCCTGGCGGCGTTCAACATTGGTCTGATCCTTCTGCTGGTCCCCTTCGGCGTGGACTACGGAAGCGGTAACAAAAGCTGGCTGGACATCGGTCTGCCCATTGCCCTGCAGCCTGCGGAGATCTGTAAGATCTTCTACATACTGATCATGGCCTCCGTCATGGCCTCCCACCAAAATCAGCTGTCGAAACCCATGTCGGTGTTCCATATGTGCTTCCACCTGGCGATCCTCGCAGGACTGAACCTGGTCATTTCCGGTGACCTGGGCGTTACCCTGATCTTCGTGTTCGTCTTTGCCGCCATGGTCTTTACCGGCGGCGTTCACATGATCTGGTTCGGCATTGCGGGCATTGGCCTTGCCACCGTCGGCCCGGTTTTCTGGAACAATATCATGAGCGACAACCAGAAAAACCGTATCCTGGTGCTGATCTGGCCGGACAAGATCGACCCCACCGGTCTGAAAGAACGCTGGCACTTGACCGAAAGTCTCAAATCCCTCACCGGCGGCGGAATGCTGGGCCAGGGACTGTTCAACGGCAACCGCACCCAGGCCAATCAGCTGCAAGCCCAGCATACGGACTTCATTTTCTCCGCCATTGGCGAGGAATTGGGTTTTATGGGCTGCTTTTTGGTGCTGTTTCTGCTTCTTGCCATCGTGGCCCGGTGTATCTGGGTGGGCAAGCGCAGCAAGGACTATATGCGCCGGATGATCTGCTTCGGTGCCGCCGCGGCGCTGATCTTCCAGATCCTGGTCAACGTTGGTATGTGCATGGGCGTGATGCCCGTCATCGGCCTGACGCTGCCCCTGATCAGCTACGGCGGCAGCTCCGTGGTTTCCATTTACGCCATGCTGGGGCTTGTCTCCGGTGTCCATGCCCGCCCCGCCCCCCGCAGTCATGAGCGGTACATCCGCCCACCCCGATAACGAAAAATCCTCTCTCCCGAGAGGATTTTTTCATTTTGTACCCGGTATTGAAAAAAAGTATTGCAAATTTCGTTTTGCTATGCTATAATGCTCCGTGTGTCCGACGGCGGGCGCCGTTTCACATTGGGATGTCGCCAAGCGGTAAGGCACCAGACTTTGACTCTGGCATTCGTCGGTTCAAATCCGGCCATCCCAGCCATATCTGATCCGCTAGCTCAGTTGGCAGAGCAACTGCCTTTTAAGCAGTGGGTCCGGGGTTCGAATCCCCGGCGGGTCACCAGAAAAGACACCTGGATCGTTTGGATTTGGGTGTCTTTTCTTGCTATTATCCCCTGTCATATCAAGTCGAAAGGAAGTCCGCTGCCCGATGAAATATCTCCGTCAATTTGCCATCATCATGCTCTTCACCCTGGTGGGAGAGCTGTGCCAGGCCCTGCTGCCCCTGCCCATTCCCGGCTCCATCTACGGCATGGTGCTGCTGCTTCTGGCCTTTGCCCTGAAAATCTTAAAAGTCGAAGCCGTAAAGGAAACCGGCTCTTTCCTCGTCTCCATTCTTCCGGTGCTGTTCGTTGCCCCGGCAGTGGGACTGGTGGCCTGCTGGGATCTGATCCGGCCGGATCTTATCAAGATCGCCATTTTGATCGTGGTCACCACAGTCATTACCTTCGGCGTTTCCGGTCTGCTGACCAAACTATTCTCCAAAGGCGGTGAAAGCCATGATTGAAGCCCTCCGGGAAAGCGGTTTTTTCGCCATTGCCCTGACACTGGGTGCCTTCTGCATCGGTGCGGCGGTGCAGAAGAAGTGGAAGATCGCCATCTTGAACCCTATTCTGACCGGGGCTGCTCTGGTGATGGTGGTGCTGTGGCTGCTGGATATCCCGGTAGAACAGTACCAGGCAGACTGTGCCCCCTTGACCTATCTGATGACCCCCGCTACCATCTGCCTTGCCATCGCCTGCTATGACCAGCTGCAAAAGCTGAAAAAGCACCTGCTTGCCATCACCCTGAGCGTTCTGGGGGGTGTGCTTTCCAGCCTGCTTTCCGTGTGGCTGCTGGCAAAGCTCTTCCAGTTCAGCCACATCACCACCATTTCCCTGCTGCCCAAAAGCGTCACCACCGCCATCGGCATCGCCATCAGCCAGCAGGCCGGAGGCATCGGTGCCCTGACCACCGCCGTGATCGTCATTACAGGCATCTTCGGAAATGTGGCCGGCCCGTTCCTGTGCAAACTGTTTCACCTGAACGATCCGGTTTCCCAGGGCGTTGCCTACGGCACCGCTTCCCATGTGGTGGGCACCAGCCGGGCAAATGAAATCTCCACCCTGACCGGTGCCGTGAGCAGCCTGTCCCTGACTCTGTCGGGCCTGATTACCACCATCATCCTCTCCTTTCTTCTTTGAGCGTTGAAACCATGCCGAATTTCGGCATGGTTTTTTCATTTTGCCCTTGACATTTAACCGTACTACTCCTATAATACAGTTAGGGAGTGTATTACTCAACTAACACAGCGAAAGGCGGTGTGGAACATGATCTCCTTTGCCCAATTTACCCCTGTGGACAATGTGCCTATTTATTTGCAGATCATTGGCTACATCAAGCGGGGCATCGTCGCAGGCACCATTCAGGATGGGGACGAAATGCCCTCCCGGCGGATGCTGTCGGCACTGCTGGGTGTCAACCCCAACACCGTGCAGAAAAGCTACGCTCTGCTGGAGGAAGAGGGGCTGATCCACTCCCGCTCCGGCGCCAAAAGCTGCATCTGCGCAGACGAAAAGGCTCTGCGCCGGCTGCGACAGGAAATTCTCCGGGGCAGTCTCCGCTCCACTGTGGAGGACATGAAGCAGATGGGTCTGTCCTTGACGGAAGCCCTGGATGCCATCCGTGAATTTTGGGAGGAATGAATGATGAAAAAGTACACAAGCGTCGCTTCTCTCACCATCAGCCAAACAGCGCTCCCCGCTTCTCTGGTCATGCTGGCAGCCGCACTGCTGCAATGGCTCCTGTACCAGCCAGATACCGTGCACTTTGAGCACTCTCTGGGGCTTGCCCAGTCTCTTGTTACACTGGGGGGACTTCTGGCACTGGCAGCGGTGCTGGTCTTCCGGTGCTGCGCCCTGTACGGCACCCGGTGTGACTACCGGCTGTATTTGCTGCAAGTGTCCCCCAATGCCGTAACACTGCTCCGGGCTGCCCTGTTCATCGGTTACTTTTTCCTGTACTGGCTGACCCAGCTGGCTATGGTCTTTGCCCTGTATTTCCGCTTTATGTCCAATGCCGATTCTTCCGCCGTCCTATATCAGGGCCCGGATCTTCTTTCCCTGCTGTCCTACTGCAGTCCCCTTTTCCACACTTTGCTGCCCCTGGCGGACTGGCCCGGATATCTCCGAAACATTGCCCTGTGCATCAGCTACGGCTGCACAACGGCATTTCTTGCCCACCACATTGGATTTTACAAACAGCGCAAAACACTGTTCTGGGGTGCGATGCTGGTGCTGGCTACGCTGATCTGGCTGCCCGCCGAGACCTCCCAGTGGCAAAGCTGCCTGTATTTCTCTCTGGCAGCCGTGGCAGTGCCCGCACTGCTGTACTGCTTCATCTTGCGAGGTGTTCCCTATGAAGAATGACCTGCAGCATTATCTTCCTCTGGGTGTATACGCATGGGACGAAGCCGCATGGATCGGCTTTGCTCTGGGCGGCTGCGCCCTGTGCAGCACCAGCTTTCTGGTGAATTTCACCAAGGCGCTGAACGCCCTGTATATATTCACATTGAACGGAAAAGTCCTTCGCCCGGATGCGTATATGCCGCCCTTCTCCCAATTGCTGGGCCGGTGGTTTTGGGCAGGATTTACCCTGTACCTGCTGTTCATGGCGGGGCTGGTGGTCCACCATTATCAGCTGCACCGTTCCGGCAGCAAGAGCATTTACCTGATGAAGCGCATCGGCAACCCCTGGGAACTGCGCCGCCGGTGCTGGACATTTCCCCTGGTGGGAACGGTGATGGGCCTATTGCTTCTGGTGGCGCTACTGCTGGGCTATCACCAGCTTTACAGGACACTTCTGCTGTCCACCCACCTGATTGAAGAGGTGGAGCCCATCATCAACCGGGTGCTTTTGATGCGCAAGGGGCAGTTGATTGGGGACATCACCACCGATCACCTGGAGGAGCAGGGCTTGAGCCTGATGCAGTATGTGAAACAGGCCTGCCATTACCAGGCTGGACAAGTCGCCAATGTTCTGCAGGCGCTGAATGGGGAGGAATGAACCATGAAAAAGCTGATCATCTATCTTGCGATCGTGTGCATCGCTCTGGCTGGTGTTCTGGGGATCCACCTTGCCATTACCCACAGCTCCAGCACTTTGCTGGATGGCAAAGGCGAGGACTGCCCCATCGTTGAGACGGTTCTGGCAGGAGATCCTGCCCGGCTGGAAGGCTGGCAGATCGACTTTTCCCTCTATGCGGGAGACCATCTGCAATGGGACGGCACGCGGCGCTGTACGAACCCCACGGCGCTCCTGAGCCGTCTCTGGAACTGAGGCTCACCTCTGTCAAGCCGTCAAAACCATAAGCGCCTGAAGACGGTTTCCATCTCCCCCACACTTACCAAAAATAACAGGAATATCTTTCCAGTTTTGGGTTAATATGTTAAGATTTCTTCACTTTCCTTGACAGTTGTTGAATTTCGTGGTAATATTTTGCCACTGCGGGGCTGCGTCACACGCAGCCCCTTTTCTTTTTACGTCGTTGTCCGAGAGGAGGTTTTGTCTTGGATATGCTTCGTTCCTGCACGCTCGTGCAGAAGATCAACCGATTTCTCTACACCCCCGCCTACTTTTTTCTGGTGGCAGCGTTGACCATCTACTCCAATGTCTGCGGTGGGGAGCTGTTTACCTATACCTGCTTCATCCTCACAGGTGTGTACCTGTGCCTGCTGGGGCCGGACCTGCTTCCGTTGATTCCCCTGGTGCTCTGCGCCTATATCGCCCCCTCTATCCAGAACAATCCTGGGCTCAATACTGACTCCATCTTCTCTTTTGAATGTGGTGGTTGGTATCTGTGCCTGCTTGCGGGTATTTTGATCGTCAGCATTGTGCTTCGGGTGATTTTTGACAAAGAGCTAGGCGGCAAACGCTTTCTGCGCTGCCAGCGCAAGCTGCTGCCCAGTATGCTGTTCCTGGGGCTGGCGTATCTGCTTTCCGGTCTGGGAAGCGAGCAGCTGAAGCTGGTGGGCAGCCGCAATCTGGTTTTTTCCGTGATGCAGTTTCTGTCCATTTCCCTTCTGTACTACCTGCTCACCGGCATGGTCAACTGGGAAAACGCCCCCAAAGCCTATCTTTCCTGGACGGGAGTGTGTGTGGGCTTCGTGCTGCTGGCAGAACTTGCCAACATTTTTGTCATCAACCAGGTCATTGTGGACGGTGAGATCGTTCGGAAACTGATCTATACTGGTTGGGGACACTACAATAACATCGGCGCATTACTGGCCATGATGATCCCTGCGCCCTTTTTTCTCACCGGCAAGGGAAAATACTCCGGCATTTTCTATCTGACGGGCATCGCCTTTCTCGCTGGCGTGCTGTTCACCTGTTCCCGGGCTTCCATGATGGTTGCTCTGGGTACTTACATTGCATCCTACACCGTCTCCCTGATCAACAGCCGTCGGGCACGGGCCAACGCCTTTATCCACACCTTCACCGCCTTGTCCGTGGTTTTGGCGTTTTACCTTTTCCACAACGATCTGGTACGCCTGTTCCACGACCTTTTTACGATTGGTTTAGATTCATCCAACCGAGATAATATCTTCAATGCAGGCATTCAGCAATTTCTAAAACATCCCATTTGGGGTGGCACATTTTACCCTGTAGACTATCCGCTGTACAGCTGGTCCACTTCGGCAGACTTTCTGTCATTCTTCCCCGCCCGGTGGCACAATACCTTTATTCAGATTCTGGCATCCTGCGGCATTTTTGGCCTGATTGCTTACTGCCATCACCGCTTCCAGACCCTGAAACTGTTTTTGGCGCGTCCCAGCAGCAAAAAGGCCTTTGTTCTCATCGCCATTTTGACGCTTCTTGCCACCAGTATGCTGGACTGCCACATGTTCAATGTGGGACCCGTACTGTTCTACTCCATGGCCCTGGCCTTTACGGAGAAAAAACTGGATACCTGACTCATACCGGGCTTGCCATACGGCAGGCCCGGTTTCTTCGTGCCGCATTACATTATTCAGTATATTCATGCAATTATTCAGATGCTTTCTTTAGTTTTTATTTATTATTATCTGTTTTTCTGTGTTTCTCCCTTTTCGTTTTGTCATTACTCACAATTGACGATGAATAATATTCGTGATATCATTCATTCATAAAACAAAGCGCCCCAAAAAGGCAAAGGAGAGAAACAATTATGAAAAAGATCATCGCACTGACCCTGGCCCTGCTGATGGCCATTGGTATGTTCGCAGGCTGTTCCGTCGAAAAGGGCAACGGCCCCGGCAAGAACACCTACAACCTGAAAACCGTCAAGGAAGGCTACCTCACCGTTGCCACTTCCCCTGACTACGCCCCCTACGAATTCTACGATATGAGCTCCGGCAAGGCTGAGCTGGCCGGTTTCGACATCGCCATGGCCAAGTACATCGCTGATTACCTGGGCCTGACCCTGGAGCTGGTTCCCATGGACTTTGATGGTGTCCTCACCGAGATCCAGAATAAGAAGTGTGACCTGGCAATGGCCGGCCTGTCCCCCAGAGCTGACCGGGCGGATCTCATGGACTTCTCCATTATCTACTACACCTCCGAGCAGAGCCTTGTGACCTTCAACGGTAAGGTTTCCTCTATGGAGCAGGCAAACAACGCCAGCATGAAGATCGGTGTCCAGACCGGTTCCATCCAGGAAGGTCTGGCCAAGGAAAACACCCCCAACGCTGACATCGTTTCCCTGGCAAAGGTCACTGACATCATTGCAGAGCTGGTCGCCGGCAAGCTGGACGCCGCTTTCATCGAGACCCCCGTGGTCAACGCCTATAAGGCCACCTATGAAGGTCTGGGCATTGTGTGCACCATCCCCGAAGAGGACAACGGCAACATCATCGGCGTGAACAAGGGCAACGAAGACCTGCTGAAGTATGTCAACGAAGCCATGCAGAAGGCACTGGACGACGGCACTTTCAATACTTTCGTCAAGGAAGCCATTGAAGCCGCCACCGGTAAGATCTTCGAAGGTGTCCTGGACCCCTCCGAAAGCGCCAGCGCAAACAACTAAAACCATCCCCTTCCCGGTAAGGTCTTCTTACCGGGAAGCCGTCTTGTTATAAAGGAGAAAAAATGATCACAATTCAAGGCTTCCAAAAAACCTTCGCCTACATGAGCCTCTTCTGGGAGGGCATGGCCTGCACGGTGCTGCTGTCTGCGCTGACTGTGCTTTTCGGCTTTCTTTTGGCCCTGCTGCTGGCTTCTGCCAGAATGTCCAAGATCTACCCGCTGAAGTGGCTCGCCAACATCTATGTTGAAGTGATGCGGGCTACCCCCATGGTGGTGCAGCTGTTTATCATCTACTATGTCGTATTGGGAGATATTTCCCTGCCTGCCATTCGCATCTTCGGCTTCATCCGTTTTGAGCGGATGGTTCCCGGCGTGGTAGCTCTTTCCCTGAACTCCGCAGCTTACTTAAGCGAGATCATCCGCTCCGGCATCCAGTCCATCGACCACGGTCAGACCGAGGCTGCCCGGAGTCTCGGCATGAGCCAAATGCAGAATATGTTCCACATTGTCCTGCCCCAGGCGATCAAGAACATTCTGCCCTCCATCGCCAACGAGTTCGTTACCATCATCAAGGAATCTTCCATCTGCTATACCATCGGCGTGCAGGAGATCATGTCCGCCGTGAAGGCAGCCCAGAGCACCTATCAGATCGCAGAGCCCCTGCTCATCGCCGCTGCCATGTATTTCTGTCTGACCTTCCCCACCAGTAAGATCATCGCATATTTTGAAAGGAGAATGAGCCGTGGAGACAAGCGTTAAACTGATCCAGGTAAAAGATCTGGAAAAGCATTATAACAAAGGCACCCTCCATGCACTGGACGGTGTGAGTGTCGACATCAACAAGGGCGACGTGATGGTGGTCATCGGCCCCTCCGGTTCCGGCAAATCCACCTTTCTGCGCAGCCTGAACCTGATGGAGCAGCCCACCGGCGGCAGCATCATCTTCGACGGTGTGGACATCACCAAGAAGAAAGTCCCCAACGAAAAGGGCAAGATGGTCAAGCTGGATATTGACGTTCACCGGCAGAAGATGGGCATGGTGTTCCAGCACTTCAACCTCTTCCCCCACAAGACCATTCTGGAGAACATGACTCTGGCTCCCATCCAGGTCAAGCACATGGACAAGACCGAAGCCAAAGAAAAGGCCCTGGCCCTGCTCAAGCGTGTGGGTCTGGAAGACCGGGCGGATGCCTACCCCATCCAGCTCTCCGGCGGTCAGAAGCAGAGAGTCGCCATCGTCCGGGCATTGATGATGGAGCCGGAAGTGATGCTCTTTGACGAGCCTACCTCCGCTCTGGACCCTGAAATGGTGGGCGAGGTTCTGGAAGTCATGAAAGAGCTGGCTGCCTCCGGCATGACCATGGTGGTGGTCACCCACGAAATGGGCTTTGCCCGGGAAGTAGGAAACCGGGTCCTGTTCATCGCTGACGGCAAGCTCCTGGAAGAGGGCACTCCCCAGGACATTTTCGATCATCCCCAGCACCCCCGGCTGAAAGATTTCCTGTCCAAAGTTCTGTAAAAAAACACACCGGCGCTTCCGCCTATGGAAGCGCCGGTTTTTACGCACCTGTCACAATAGCTATCACCTTCCACCGGCCCGCCTGGTAATGAAGGGGCGTCAGTACCTGCTCCTGCCCCGCCTCGAGCGCTGCAGTGTGAACAGAAAAGGATATCCCGCCCAGAAAGCACCCCCGTTCCTGGTCATTGCGCTTATACCGCAGGCAAACATTCTCCATGGTACGCCCGGTGGAATTTCCCACTACCAGGGTTTCGTTCATCCCCACCCAGCGCACCTGTTCCGGGGCCAGATCGTAGCCGCACCAGCGGATGCCCAAAATCTCCGCCCCCCGCACCGGGCCTTCCCAAGCTCCCCCCTCTTTTTCCATTACCAGACATTTTTCTCCGGGCGGCAGATCATAGAGGAAAAAGTGCAATCGCTTTCCCCCGCATTCCATCTGGATCGCCGCATACTGGATCATCCGCCTGCCCGGGTTTGAAACCAAAACCGCCGCCACATTTTCCACCGTTTCCGGCACGCCGTTCTCCCAGTATTCCCCGGAATATTGGGAAATTTCCTCCACCACCAGGCCGCCCTCCGCCAATTTCAGCGGCAGTGTCATCACTCTTTCCCGGATCTCTCCAGTTTCCGCCGCTGTGGTCTGCACCTGCGCTTCCCCGGCGCACCCCCCAAGAAAAAGCGCCAGCAACAGCGCCGCCATCACCCGTTTGCCCAAATCCCCGCCCCCTTTTGTGTCATAGGGGCATTATAGAAAAAGGGCTTTGGCCCTTTCAAGGGAAACCCTTCCTTTTCCGCCGTCGAAGCTGGGAAAGTCATCGACAAAAACTGCCCGTTGTTCACAAACTGCGAACAACGGGCAATCAATTTCAGGTATTTGCTTACGTTTCTTTATCCTTGGAAGGTGTATCCACATTCTTCTCATCGCTGTCCTTGCTGTTCTTCTTACTGGTAGAACCCACGCACAGGAAGGTCGATCCAAGACACATCCAGACAACTCCCCTTGAGGTGTCATCGCCACTTGTCAAACAGATGATGGCTGCCAAATAAAACAGTGCTGCGGCAACATAAAAAAGTGTCCCGCTGATATTCTCTTTTTTCATAAGTACTGACCACCTCAAAAAATTTTTTATTCCATCACGTGTTCCAGTCCCATCTGCAAGATGGTGCGCACATGGTCATCCGCCAAGGAATAGAGGACATTTTTGCCCTCCCGGCGGAATTTGATCAAATGGATCTGCTTCAGCAGCCGCAGCTGATGGGAAATGGCGCTCTGGGTCATTTCCAGCCGCTCCGCAATATCGCCCACGCACAGCTCCTCGTTCAGCAGCAACGCCAGGATGCGAACCCGGGTGCTGTCCCCAAAAGCCTTGAACAGCTCTGCGATCTGCTCCAATATTTCCTTATCCGGCATGGTGTGCATCCGGTGTTCCTCCTTTTGTTGTATTTAAGCATCCAGGGGGTTATCCAGCATGGAAAGGCCCCAATCCCGCAGCACCTGCTTTGCCTCCTCCATGCTCCAATTTCGCAGATGATCCGGGCTGTGGGCATCCACCCCCACCACGGCAATGCAGTTTTCCTCCGCAGCGATCTCCCAGAACTTGCGGCAGGGATAGCCCAGCCGGTCCGGGGCCGAGCCCTTGGACACGCCCATCAAATTATATTCCAGTGGCATATTCAGCCGTTTTGCCGCCTGGCACAGCTCCCGGGAGACCAGCGCCGCATCCTTATCAAACACGGGATAGCTGCGGAACATCAGATCCGGGTGGGCCAGATACAGGTACAGCCCCGTTTCCATGCCCTTCACCGCCGTTTCCAGATAGTGCCACAGCAGATCCGGCGTGCGCATGAAGCCGAAAAAGTCTTCATGCTCCTTATCGCCGTGGTTGCCCAGGATCAGATAGTCCATCTTCTCCCGCAGCTGCCCCAGATAGGGGAAGCACCGCTCCACCGCTTCACATTCCAGACCCATGACGATCTTGATCCGGTCCTTATACTTTTCCCGCAGGCTGGTGACGGACTGGATGTAGCCCTCCAGCTCTTCCAGGCGCATCTTGTCGCAATTGTAAAAATCCGTGTCATACGGCAGCGGGGTATGATCCGCAAAACCCAGAATATCGTAACCGGCGTCAATGGCCGCCAGTACATATTCTTCATCCGTTCCCACCGCGTGATTGCACCGGGTGGTATGGGTATGTAAATTCACTTTCATGGTCCATTCGTCCTTTGTTGCATCTTTACCGATGATTATAGCACATTTTTTTCTGTTTGCCTAGTCGGAATTCCGCTCAGTTTGCACTTCCCGAGACGGCTGGCATAAACTGTCCTGTAAGCATTTTTGCTTCTTCCTATTTTCGTTTGGGAGGTATCCGTATGGCTGAACAATGCCAGGACACCCTGCGCTGCAATCCTCAGGATCTGCAGCAGGCCATGTCCATCCACACACGAAAGATCACGGACAGCTGCCGGGATAAGGACTGCATCGAGGATCTGCGGGTGTATCTGACCCGAAGCTCCCAGGCGCTTCTGGACACCGCCACCGGTGCCCGTGTCCGCTGTGCCGAACTGCTGTACACATACATCGATGTGGAGCCAGTGGCTTTCGACCGCAATCACTACTGCATCGATGTCACCTTCTACTACCGCATTCTGGCAGATGCCACCATTGGCCCCAGCCGCCCGGCGGCTCTTTACGGCCTTGCCATGTTCACCAAGCGGGCGGTGCTCTGCGGGGAAGACGGCCGGGCGCACATCTACCGCTCCGACACAAGACTGTTGGAGCCGGACGGCCCCAGCCGTCTCTACGCCAACCGCCCCACCGCCGTGGTTGAGGTGCTGGACCCCATGGTGCTCTCGTCCAAGGTCAAGGATGTCTGCGACTGCCAGTGCCGGGACGAAGGGCCGCTGCAGCTGCCCGCACCCATTACCGGGATGTTCGACGACGAGCTGGTGCTGGCAGGAGAGCGCCGGCGGCTGTATGTGACATTGGGACAGTTCTCCATCATCCGTCTGGAGCGGGATGCCCAGCTGATCGTACCCATGCTGGACTACGCCATCCCCACCAAGGAATGCTGTGACGCACCGGGCTGTGCGGAGGACCCCTGTGAGATGTTCTCCCGCATTCCCTTCCCCGCCACCCAGTTCGCCCCCACCGGATGCGACCAGGAAAACGGAAACAACGCCCCCTGCTGTCCATACAGGACTACCTAAAAACCACCGCCGGAGGAAATATCCTCCGGCGGCAATTTTCGCATTTTCTCTGTGATCGTCAAACCATTTTCCTACTGTCGTGCAGGGATATATGATGGTCGTACAAAAGCGTTCACATCAGTGGAATTTTGAGAAATCCCATGATATAATCAACCGGACATGGTATGTCTGTCCCTAAAAACACGGCATTTCTCGCTTTGTGTCGTGGTATTCAAGGTGTCGCAACGGTATGCTCAGCACGAAAGGAGGGGTTCTCAATGAACCTGCAAAAGACAGGTGAATTTCTAAGGAAACCCTGATTTAATCTGAACTAGCAAATAGATTTCAGATATGGT
>CAZVAB010000020.1:0-14241 GCA_964625045.1 uncultured Oscillospiraceae bacterium
CCCTTTTTTTATTGCACTTCCACCACCCGGATATCATCAAGGGAAAAACCGGATTGGGTGATGACGATATCAGCGATCACCGCCACATCCTCGCTCTTCATCCCCCCCTCCGGGACAGCAACCGCCACAGAAATGCCGTTTTCCGTCATATATGCAACACAATCCGCATACCCCTTGGCAATGATCAGGCTTTCGATCTGAGCTTCACACAGAGCGGTCTGGACGATCTGTTCCAGCTGTTCACTGGAGGCTTCATTGTTCGCCCCATCCCCGTAGGACATTGCCTCCTGCAGAAGATTGACCGCAGAATCCCTGGCTTCCTGCCGGGACAAACGGACAGCGGCGAAATAATCCGTTCCCACATCCCCGCTGACCTGGTCATCTTCTCCGTCGATCTGGATGCCACCCGGCGAAAGCACCGTTTCCGCATCCAGCTTATCCGTCAGGTCATCCATATTCTCGGCATTGGAATACATCCAGTTCATGTAGATCCCGGCGCAAACCACCAGCAGAACCGCTGCAGCCATGATGTTTTTCTTCCACGTTTTCATAAATATTCCTCCAATCATTTCATTTTCAATACGGAAATCCGGCTGGAATCCAGCCCTGTAACTTTTGCGACTGCATCTATGATGGCAAGACGGACAGCCGCGCTGTCCGCACCCTGGCAAACAACGATGGCTCCCCGGTATTTCGCCGCATTCACCTGCTGAACAAGACCGCTTTGTCCTCTGTTCTGATCCGTTATGATCACTGTGTCCTGACTCCCGGAACCGCCATCCGTTGTGTTGTCATCCGTTTGATAGACCGTCTGCTCCCCGGATGCCAGAGTGAGCATCACCTCAACCTTCCCCGCCCCTTTTACCTGGGTCAAAATATCTGCCAGCTGCTGGGAAATGGCAGGTAGTTCCACCTGTTCGCTGTTTTGCGGCAACGTCTGTTCTTCACCATTATCACGAGTGGGGATCAGCATCAAAACGACACCGATGAGCACCACCAGTACAAGATATTTGTATTTTTCCAGCCATTTGGTCCACTGCTTTGCCTGTAATTTCAGTTCCATTGTATTTCCTCCCGGCTGATGTGCAGATCCTCCGTCAGCAGTTCTGTCAGCCGCGCCCTGGCATAAGGTGACAGCGCACCGGAAACCGTAGCCCGGATTGGAACCGGCAGCTCCTCTTCTGACAGTTCCACCCGTACCTGAACATCAGAGCCAAGGTCTTCGGCTTCGTCCAAGATATATGCTTCCAACCGCTGTGTTATGCCATCCCGGTACGCCTGTTCCCCCATCATTGCCCCCTGAGCAGCGATTCCCTCCCCCTTGGCGGAGATTCCCTCCGTCCATCCAAAAAGATCCTCCATGGAAATTTCCACCCACGGATGCACAACGGACAGGGCCATCAACAGCCCCAGCAGCAGCTTCATGGCCTGAGCGGATGCCCCCTGCTTTGGCATAAGGACATTGACGATGCCGCAGAGCATCGCCGCTGCCGCCACTCCAATAAGATATTCACCCAGGGCGCTCATTATCCCATTCCTTTCATCATACAGACTGTGCTGATCAGCAGTAAAAAGCTCACCGCCCCCGTCATGCCCAGCAAAACGCCCATGGCACCGGAAAAATCCGATACAAGGTCGGATGCTTCCTTCACCCCAAACACCTGGCAGACCGCCGCTGTGAGCTTCAGGAGCAGATATTGACGTCCGATTCTGAGAAACGGTGTCATCCAGATCGCCGCCACCGCCAGCAGCCCATACACCCCCACCGCGCTTTTCATCACCCCGGCACTTAAGATCACCGCCTCTGAAGCATCTGCCAGAATACCGCCCACCACCGGGATGGTGCCGGAAATGGTCAGCTTCGCAGCTTTCACCGTTGCCGCATCTGTTACGCCGCTGATCACGCCTGTGATGCTCATATAGCCGGTGAAAATGTACAACACCGTTTTCAGCCCCCAGGTCATGAGCCATTTGATGAAATCCCGGAGTTTTTTCAGCAGTTCCTCCCCGGTTGCGGCATTGGCAATGGCCAGAGCGATGTAAACATACACCAGCGGCACCAGAAGCTTCCCAATGAGACTGCTGAGCAGCGAGTCAAATACCGCCGTCCCTGCGTATAAGGCGGCGGCGCTGCCTGTCCCGCCCTGAGCCGCCAGGGCGGCTGTCATCACCGGCAGCAGCAGCTTTCCATAGTCGCTCAGCTGCTCCACCGTTTCGCTGCCCAGCCGAACCATCGTCGATGCGTTGCGGAGCAGCAGTGTCCCCAATGCCAGCGTGCAGACCAGCCGGATAACTTTTTCGCTTTTTCCCGGCATTCCATTGACAAGAGATGCCAGCAGTACAACCGCCATGACAGAAAGGCTGATGTCAGCCGCTTCTTTCAGCTCCGGCTGTAATGCGCTGATCGCCCGTTTTCCGATTTCCAGCAGCCCCCCGGCGAAGCTGCTGGTATCCTCCGGCATTGTTGATGCTGCCTCCCCCGTCACCTCCGGTGCCTGAAAATCCAGCGCGGAAGCAGGAAGTGCCAGCAGCACCAACAGCAATAGTGTCATTGGTAGTTTTCTCATACTTCCCCCATGATCTGCTGCAGCAGCGACAGCAGCCCATTCATCAGCGGGATAGACAGCCAGAGGATCACCACACTGCCCAGGATCTGCAAAGCCTTACCCAACGCACCATTTCCCGCGTCCACGCAGATCAGTGAAGCGATCTCCACGATCAGCCCGATCCCCACACTTTTCAGCATGACCTGAAGCCACTCCGGCTGTAAATTTCCCACTTCTTCCAGCTTTCTCAACAGATCCACCACCGGCTCCAAAAATCTTCCCATGACCCCGAGGACCATGCAGCATACCCCGAGACTGAGCAGGAGGCCAAAATCTTTCCCCTGGCGGTTGACCACGATCCACAGCATCACTGCCACCAGCACCGCTGCGGTGGCCTGCCAGAACCGTTCCATCAGAATTCAAACAGGGTCTTGACCAGTTCAAAAAGCTCCGCAATTTTTCGGGCGATCATCATCAGCACCACCACAAGACCCGCCAGTGTCGTCATGGTAGCCTGTTCCTCCCGCCCGGAGCGGGATAATACCTGGTTCAAGATTGAAACGATAATGCCAACTGCGGCAATTTTAAATACCAAATCAATATCCATACTCAAAACAGTAAGATCGCCAGCGCCGCCCCCGCGCAGAAGCTTAGTGTTCTGTAATCCCGCAGGCGCTGTGTCTGGTCACATTCCAAATTCTCCAAAATGCGGCTGCATTCTTCCCGGCATCCTTCCAGAGCCTGCATCTGCCCGGATAAATCGAACCGGCCCATTGAGCGCCCCAGACGCATCAAAACCCCTCTGCATTGGCAGGGAAGGTCATTGCTCTGCCCCAGGGCCAAATCCATACAGCTTTCCACCTGTGCCATATTCTGCTTGTCCAGCTCCCCTGCCAGGGCGGTCAGCACCCTATTCAGCTGACCGCCGCTCTGCGCAGCCCCAAGACGGCACAGCTCCGGCAGCGGTGTCATCCGGTATTGCAGTTCCGCTTCCATGGTCTCCAGTGCCGCACGAAGCTGCCGCAGGGCCTGTACCTCCTGCCGATGCGCTTTTGTCAGCAGCAGACCGTATCCGCCGCACCCAAGAACAATGATGATGGCGCCCATGACTTTTATGTACATCCTGCCACCTCCTCCAAATGCCAGTGCTGATCCTGAGAAAGCACCAGAACACTGGAAAACAACCCGCTTTCCACCAGCGGGCGGTAGACCTTTCGCCGCCGCAGATCGGCGCTGGAAGCGGCGTGAGCCGTTGCCAGTAATTCCACGCCGCACCAGCAGGCCGCTGCCAGGCTGTCACAATCCTCCTGGGATGTGATCTCATCCACCGCAATGCACTGGGGCCCCATGGTCCGAAGCGCCATGTCGATCCCCTCCTGCTTGCTGCATCCCGTGAGCACATCCGTATTTGGCCCCTTGGGAAATCCCGGTCCCGGAAACAACTCCCCACGCTCGTCCACCACCGCCACATTCTGCCCCCGCTGGGAGCGCCCCCGGATCAGATCCCGCAGCAGTGTCGTTTTTCCCGCACCGGGCGCCCCAAGGATCAGCAAGGAACCCACAGCCGGTGCTCCTTCCCCAATACCCGGAAAACTCCGGGCAACACGAATACAAAGAGAGGATATCTCCCGCATTCCGGTAACGCTACCCTTTTGACCCACGCATACACCGCACAGTCCGATCCGGTGTCCTCCGGGTGCTGTCAAGTACCCGCTGGAAACGGTGGTCGATGCCCAGGGGGAATAGCGGCTGGCAGTATTGACCACAAAGGAAATATCCTCCGGTGTCACCGCTCCCGAAAGGGTCTTGACCCCATCAGCCCCATGTATTCTGGGCGGCTCCCCCTGTCGCAGGCGCAGTTCCCGCATGGTCTGTCTGCCTTGCCTGTCCACCTCCGTCCTGATTTGTGGTGGCAGGATGGCCAGTAGTTTGTCCCATTGACAGTTCATTTGCATCACTCCTACCCAAGCCTATGCGCCGTACCCGCAGGTATGCGAAAAAAATCCCTCTGGGAAATAAAAAGTCCAATTTCAACAAAAATATAAACATAATTTTAACATTTCTATGATATCATCCCCTCATAAAATGCCGGAGGTGACTTATGTTCAAAATATTAGTGGTGGAAGATGACAAAGAGCTGAACCGCACGGTCTGCGCTTTTTTAAACAACAGCGGCTACGAAGCTATGGGCTGTCTGAACGCCAATGAGGCATACGATGTGCTGTATGAGGGCATTTACGACCTGATCGTTTCCGATATCATGATGCCGGGAGTGGACGGCTTTGCCTTTGTTCAAACCGTGCGGGAGACCAACAAGGAGATCCCCATCCTGTTTATGACCGCCCGGGATGACATTACCTCCAAGCAGCGGGGTTTTCGCATCGGCGTGGATGACTACATGGTCAAGCCCATCGATCTGGACGAGTTGTTCCTGCGCATCGGCGCATTGCTGCGCAGAGCAAAAATCGCATCCAGCCGGAAGCTGGAGATCGGTCATTTCCGCATGGATGCCGACGAGCATACGGCGTATTTGGATGACGAGGAGATCAATCTGACCAACCGGGAGTTCTCCATCCTCTATAAGCTTTTAAGCTACCCCAAAAAGACCTTTACCCGCACCCAGCTGATGGATGAATTTTGGGACGCCGATACGGAAACCGCCCCCCGGGCTGTGGATGTGTACATGACGAAGCTCCGTGCCAAGCTGGCAGCTTGTGATGATTTTGAGATCAAGACCGTCCACGGTCTTGGGTACAAGGCGGTGGTCAAGTGAAGAACACCAGCTTTCGATCCCGTTTTTTTCTGGGATTATACCGCTATCTTCTGTTCTTTCTCCTGGTGGCATTCGTGACAAGCTGCTGCATGGCTTTGTTCGTTTCCACCCTGACAGAAAGCATGAACATCACCCTATCCGCAGAAAATCTCAATCTGGCCGCAAAACTGACCTTCGGAAACGTTGTGCTTTTAAGCATCCTGTTTACCCTGATCGATGCCCTGCGCCGGAAGTACACTGTCCAAAAACCAGTGCAGCGGATCGTAGAGGGAGCAGAAAAAATCATGCAGGGGGATTTCTCTGTGCAGATCCCGCAGCAGAATACCGTCGGCACAGACGATACGTTCCGTCAGGTCATCGACTGCTTCAACCGCATGGCAAGAGAGCTGCAAAGCGTGGAGACCCTTCGCACTGACTTTATCGCCAATGTGTCTCATGAGATGAAAACGCCCCTTTCCGTCATGCAAAACTATGGCACCCTGCTCCAAGCCCCCGATTTAACCGAAGTCCAGCGGGTGGAATATGCCAAGGGCGTGACGGACAGTTCCCGGCGGATGGCCAATATGATGACGAATATCCTCAAGCTGAACCGCCTTGAAAACCAGATGATCTTTCCACAGACGACAAAATTCGACTTGAGTGAGCATTTGTGCGAATGTCTTCTCCAATACGAAAACACCTGGGAGGATGCAAACATTTCCATCGAGACAGACATAGAAGAAAATGTCACCGTTCAGGGAGACCCGGAGCTATTGTCCCTGGTTTGGAGCAACCTGTTTTCCAATGCGTTCAAATTTACCCCCGAGGGTGGATGTGTCCGAGTAAGCCTGTGTGCTGACGAGCGCTCTGTCAGCGTCCAGGTCGCAGACACCGGCTGCGGCATGAGCGCAGAGGTGGGCAGTCATATTTTTGAAAAGTTCTATCAGGGGGACACCTCCCACGCCACCCAGGGCAACGGACTTGGCCTTGCGCTGGTCAAGCGGGTCGTGGATATCCTCCACGGAGAAATCTCCGTGGAAAGCACCCTTGGCCGGGGCACCACCTTTACAGTCAAGCTGGGGAGGACATGACATGAACCTGAAGAAAATGGGAAAAGCTCTGCTTTTCCCCCACATGGTCCTGATGATCCTGGTGCTCCCCCTGGCCGCCGCTGCCCTTACCTACGGCATGATCCGCCTGGAGGAGACCGATCCTCTGCGGATCGCCTCTTACATTCTCTCCGCCTACACCCTGACCGTCTGGTGTATCCGCATTCCCTCCATCCTGCGCAGTACGAAACACTTCAAGACCCATAATCCCATTGCCCGGCGGTGGATCGAAGATGTCCACTTGCGTGTAACTATCACCCTGACCGGAAATGTTCTCTGGAACAGCGCATATGGCGTTCTCCAATTAGCCCTTGGCATTTACCACCGTTCCTACTGGTTTTACTCCCTGGCGGGATACTATATCTGCCTGGCGCTCATGCGCTTTTTGCTGATGCGCTACACCCTGCACCATCAGCCGGGGCAAAATCAAATGCAGGAGCTGCGGTATTACCGCACCTGTGGATGGGTTTTTCTATTGATGAATTTAGCCCTATCCGTCATGATGTTCTGCATGATCAGCGAAAACCGCATCGTGCGCCACCATGAGATCACCACCATCACCATGGCAGCGTACACTTTCACATCCCTGACCATGGCAATCATCAATGTCTTTAAGTACCGCAAATATAACAGCCCTGTTTTTTCCGCATCGAAAGCGATCTCGTTGGCTTCCGCCTGCGTATCCACTCTGACTCTGGAAGGCTCGATGCTGGCAACGTTCCGCAGTGATTCCATGACCGCTGAAGCTCAAATGCTGTTCATGTCTTTGAGCGGCATCGGCATCGCACTACTGATCGTCATCATGGCAGTTTATATGATCAAAAAAGCCAATCAAAAAATGAAATGTTTGGAGACTCAACATGGATAATCACGAAACCTTTAAAATGACCTACTCCGCCCAACAGCAGGAAGAATTAAATCAGATCCGGGAAAAATACGCACCCAGGGAAATGGACAAAATGGCCCAGCTGCGGGCGTTGGACGCTTCTGTTACCAAGAAAGCCACCGCCCGTGCCATCACCGTTGGCATTCTGGGCACCTTGCTTATGGGCATTGGAATGAGCCTTTCCATGTCCGACTTTGGAAAAATTCTGGGTGACCGGGCTTTTCTTGTGGGTGTCATTCTGGGCATTGCGGGCATCGGCATCCTCGCCTGCGCATACCCTCTGTACCACCGCACCCTGACAAAGGAGCGGGAAAAGATCGCCCCCCAGATTCTCAAGCTCACCGATGAGCTGATGCAGTAAAAGCGTAAATAAGAAAGACCACATTTTATGGACTGGATCACCAGCTCATAAAATGTGGTCTTTTAATAACATTTTCAGTCGATCTCTTCGGGAACAGCCGTGTCTTCCAGGTCATCAAAGTCCATTTGCAGGCTTTCTCCGCCACGCTGGGCCTGCCACTGCTCCTTGGTGATAAGGATCGTCCGGGGCTTGCTGCCCTGGAAGGGGCCAACAATGCCCTTCTCCTCCATTTCATCCACGATCCGGGCAGCCCGGGCATAGCCCAGCTTCAACCGCCGCTGAAGCATGGATACCGATGCCTGACCTGTTTCCAATATCACGTCCACAGCCTGGGGAAGCATTTCATCCCCATCCAGTTCTTCCGCACTGGGTTCCGCATCGGCGCTCGCTGTCTTACCGGAGCCAGTCTGGACAGCTTTCCGCTCGATCTCCTCCATAACCGTCTGATCATAGCTGGTCATGTAGTGCTCCTTCACATAGGTAGCAACAGCCTCCACTTCCGCATCACTGACAAAGCAGCCCTGAACACGCACAGGTTTGCCTGTTCCGATGGGCGCATAGAGCATATCACCCTTGCCCACCAGCTTTTCAGCGCCCTGGGTATCCAGAATGATCCGGGATTCCATAGCGGATGCCACCGCAAAGGCGATCCGGGAGGGAATGTTCGCTTTCATCAAGCCAGTGATCACATCGGCAGAAGGCCGCTGGGTGGCGATGATCAGGTGGATACCTGCGGCACGGCCCATCTGAGCAATACGGCAGATGGATTCTTCCACTTCTTTTGCGGCCACCAGCATCAGGTCCGCCAACTCGTCGATAATGACCACCACCTGTGGCAGCTTCTGGCCCTCACCGTCCGCTTCCACAATGCTGTTATAGGATTCCAGGTCCCGCACCCCCGCGTCGGACATTGCCTTATACCGGCGCATCATTTCCGTCACGGCCCATTGCAGAGAACCCGCAGCCTTTTTGGGGTCCGTCACCACAGGGATCAGCAGGTGGGGAATGCCGTTGTAAATGCCCAGTTCCACCATCTTGGGGTCCACCATGATGAGCTTCACATCCTCCGGGCTTGCCTTATACAGCAGGCTGATGATGATGGAGTTCATACACACGGACTTACCGGAACCGGTGGTACCGGCAATGAGCATATGGGGCAGCTTTGCGATATTGCCGACGATACAGCTGCCGCCAATGTCCTTGCCCACAGAGAAAGAGGACTTGGATTTTGCCCTTGCAAATTCAGGGGAATCGATGACTTCACGCAGAGAAACCGTGGTCACTGCCCGGTTGGGCACTTCAATGCCCACAACGGAGATTTTTCCCGGCACGGCGGCAATGCGCACGCCGGAAGCACCCAGGCTCAAGGCGATATCATCGGCACAGGTGGTCAGCTTGTTCAGTCGAACACCCTTGTCCAGTTCCACCTCATAACGGGTAACGCTGGGGCCACGGGTCACATTGATGATATGCGCTTCGATTTTGAAGCTTGCCAATGTTTCATTCAAACGGCGGGTATTCTCCCGCATTTCCATGGTGGCATCGGTAGTTCCCTTGTCGCCCTGGCGGAGCAGGTCGATGGGCGGGAAGCAGTACTCCGGCTTCACCTGCTGCTGGGCCTGTGCGATCTCCGCCGCCACCTGGGCAGCGGACTCCTGGGCTTCCTTGGCAGTGACCTTTGCGTTGTTCTCCGCGATCTGGGCCACCGTCTCCGGAACTTCCGCCGCAACCTCCTGGGAGATTTCCTTGGTAGGCTCCGGCGCAGCCTTGCGGAACGGTGTCATTTCAGCCGGGACTGGGTCGATGGTGACCGTATTTTCCGGGATGTTCTCCGGTTCCGTGGGGATCTTGATAACAATGGGAGCGACTTCCGCCGGGGCAGGCTTGGATTCCAAAATCAGATCCACATCCGCATTGCCGGACATTCCCTCCTTGGCGGCAGCCACGGGGGAAGATACATCCGCATCCACCTGGCTCATAAAGTCGCTGACCTTATTTTTCGGTCTGCGTTTGGGGGCAGGCTCTGTCTGTGTCATATCCAGCTCCAGCTGTTCATTTTGCTGTCGGCGCTTATTCTCAACATATTCGATGCGCTTATTTGCCAAATGGTTGACCACCACTGCCGCAGGCTCCTGAACCTCCGGTTCCTCATCTTCCCAGTCCGCCCGTGGCCGGTTTTCTACGGCTCGGATGATACTGGGGATGGTCACCTGGAATGCGCCCAGCAACGTCAGCAGTGCCCCAATGCCAAGAACGATCAACGACAGAGTGGTTCCCAGCAGCCACTGGAGAAAAACGCCAATGCCGCCGCAGAGAAGACCTGCTGTCTTCCCTTCTGCCGCGCCGGAAACCAGCGCTTTGATCATATCCACACCGGCGGGCAGTGTGTTTCCCTCATCCAGCATCAGGCACACCTGGGAAAGGCAGCCGCAAATGGCAATGAAGCACAACAGGCAGATGCTCCGCCCCATCACCGGGCGTTTACCGCTGAATGCCTGAATCACAAATAAGTACAGCAGTGCGGGGATGGCAACATAGAACGCCACCCTGCCGATCATGGACACCACGACCGTTTCAAAGAGCTGGACGATCATTCCCTCCGGGTTTAAAAAAGCGATCAGGAACAGCAAAAAGCATCCAAGGCTGACCAGGGATGTAATGAGCCGGACGGGTACCTGTGTACTCCCCTGCTCCACTTTTTTCTTCTCCGCCGTGGTCTCCTTCTTTGCCTTTCCGGCGCCAGTATTCTTTGCAGCCGCAGCCTTTGCGGCCTGAGATGTTTTCTTATCCGCCATAAGCTACCTCCTCCCCATTATCCAATCAAATACAAGATGCAGCTGAGCATTCCAATGCCCCAGCTGTAATAAGCGAATGCCTCAAATCCGGCCCGCACCGCCAAAAAGCGCAGCAGCTGAATGGCAGCGGATGCGGCGGCGAAAGCACTCACACAGGCTGTCACGCAGCAGTACCAGGGTGCCGCCACGCCAGAGCCGGTCAGCAGCAGCCACCCATCCCCGGCGCACAGGCACAGCAAAAGGGGCAGCAGCAGCAAGCAGGAGAAATTCACGCAAAACTGCCGGTCCATCCCCCGCATTTGCCCCACGGATGTCAGCGCTGTGATATAGGATAGTCCTGGCAGCACACCCAGCGCACCGCCGATGCCGGTCAGCAACGCATCAAGTGCGGACAGGCTCCGGGCATCTTTGTTAGCCCGTGTTCGATATTGGGGCAGCAGCACCAATATGCCGTTGCCGATCACGATCAGCCCCATGGCCCACATTTTTTCCATCCGCTGACTGAGTACCGGATAGGCGATACTGGACAGCAGCAACGGGATCATGGCCATTTTCAGCAGCCGCAGCTCCATCAGGCTGGGAATATCCGGCTGGCGTTTTCGCCTTCTTGCGGGAACGGAGGCAATGCGCTTTTCCCGGAGCAATTTGCCGATCCTTCCCCGGCAAACCGTCAGCAATGCCAGCAACGCCCCAATATGGGCAGCCAAACGCATAACGCCCGTATCTGCGGGCATTCCGGTGAGTGTACGAAGCAGCGCTCTATGTATATCGGAGGAAATGGGTAAGAACTCCGATAAACCGGACACCAGTCCGTATAAAAGGCTTCCCAGCCATGTCCAATCCATTCCCATTCCTCCTTTACATAAGTTTTCAGTTTATGATAACATATTCAGCGGGAAATTTCCAGTCCTAATTGAAAAATGTCAGGGATTTTGGTCAAGACGCTCTTTTTTGTGCTTTCCGATCATCTTGTGTAGCGCTGACAGTGCGTCATTCAACCCACCCAGCTTGTCGATCAGGCCGGAGGCCACCGCCTCCTTGCCATACAGGATCGTACCCACATCCGTTGCGATCTCCCCGGTCGCCATCATATAATGCTCAAATTCCGCTTTGGATATCTTGGAATTTGCAGTAACAAACTCCGCGATCTGCTCCTGGATGCGCTGGAAATAGCGGAAGGTCTGTGGTGCGCCGACCACAAGCCCTGTCATCCGTACCGGGTGCACCGTCATACTGGCAGTTGGCGTGATGAAGGACTTTTTGGTGCTCACAGCCAGCGGAATGCCAATGGAATGTCCGCCGCCCAGAACCAGGGATACTGTGGGCTTTTTCATGCCAGCGATCATCTCCGCAATGGCAAGGCCAGCCTCGATATCTCCGCCCACGGTGTTCAGAAGCAGCAGTAAACCGTCAATATCATCGCTCTCCTCTATTCCCGCAAGCAAGGGCAGCACGTGCTCATATTTTGTGGTCTTACAGTTTTCCGGCAGTACCTGATGTCCCTCCACCTGGCCAATGATGGTCAGGGTATAGATCCTGCCAGCGGAAGATTTTGTCAGATCCGAACCCAGTTCCACCAGATCCTCCCGCTCCTCTTTTTTCATATCCGCATGATTTTGTCCCATAAGAAATCCTCCTTTTTTCGATAGGATTTCCGCTGGTGCCTGTTTCCATACAAAAAACCTCCGATTTTTTCAAATCGGAGGTTTTGGGATCAAACAGTTGCCTTTTCCCGCTCTTTTTCTGCGGGCTTATACTGATAAGTGGGAACCACTTCGGAAACCAGGCGCTTGATATCATCGCTCTCTTTCCGGCTGGCAATATCCAACTCTCCCAGCTTCTGCTGGAACCACTCGTCATCCATGGCGATGGGCTTGCCAATGTGGATCAGCTTGTTGTCCGTCTCCTGCAGACCCTCTTCGTTCATCAGCATCTCTTCATACAGCTTTTCACCGGGACGAAGACCCGTGTAGACGATCTTGATATCCACATCCGGGGTATAACCGGACAAACGGATCAAATTCCGAGCCATATCGTCGATTTTCACAGGCTCGCCCATTTCCAGCACGAAAATCTCGCCGCCCTTGGCATAATAAGATGCCTGAAGCACCAGAGACACAGCTTCCGGGATGGTCATAAAATAGCGGATGATCCGCTTATCGGTGATGGTCACAGGGCCGCCAGCGGCGATCTGCTTCTTAAACAGAGGGATAACACTGCCGTTACTGCCCAGAACGTTGCCAAAACGTACAGCAACAAAGCTGGTATCCGGGCTCTTCCGGTCCATCATCTGCACCACCATTTCACACAGACGCTTGGATGCGCCCATGATATTGGTGGGATTGACTGCCTTATCAGTGGAAATCAGAACAAATTTCTTAACACCGTACTTGGCTGCCGCCACAGCAGTCTTGTAAGTGCCCAGCATATTGTTCTTGATTGCTTCGTTGGGGCTGTCCTCCATCAGCGGGACGTGCTTATGCGCAGCCGCATGGAAGACGATGTCCGGGCGGTAAGTACGCATCACAGAGTTGATACGACTGGTGTTACGCACAGAACCGATCAGCGCTTCCAGATGCACACCCTTCACTTCCCGCAGCAGCTCCTGCTGGATCTCATAGGCATTATTCTCGTAAATATCGAAAATAATCAGCTTTTTCGGGTTTGCCCGGGCGATCTGCCGGCACAGCTCACTGCCGATGGAGCCACCGCCGCCAGTGACCAGAACCACCTTTCCCGTGATATCTGCCAAAATCTCGTCATTATTGACCTTGATCTGCTCACGGCCCAGAAGGTCCGTCACTTCCACATCCCGCAGACGGCTGACAATTACTTCCTCGTTGACCATCTGGTAGATACCGGGGATGATCTGCAGCTTGCAGTTGGTCTCCTTACAGATGTTCAGGATCTTGGTCTGCATTTCCTGAGAACCGCTGGGAATGGCATAGATGATATCCGTGATCCGGTATTTCTTCGCCATATTGACAATATCATAGCGGTTGCCCACGATCTCGACGCCTTCGATCATGCGGCCCAGCTTGTTGGGGTTATCATCAATGGCGCAGCAAACCTTGGAGCAGATCCGATCCGTGTTCTGCAGCTCCTTGATGAGCATCTGACCAGCGGCGCCCGCACCAATGACCATGATCCGCTCCTGATTCTTCTCATCATGGGAAACTGCGTGTTTCATGGTCATCCGCAGGAAACGATACGAGAAACGAATGGCAGTGGTCATGCAGAAGCTGGTGATAAAGCCCATGGCATAGTAAGACTTGGGCATTTGCATCTTGGAAACGATGGCAAATGCCACGAACAGAACTAGCAAAATGGCATAAGCTTTGATCACTCGCCAGAACTCTACCGCACCAGCATAGCTCCAAATACTGTGATACAGCCGCATCACATAAAACACCACAAGGGATACCGGGCACAGGAAAACCATGGACTTCAAATAAGTATCCATATATTGTGTGGGAACAGCGGTATAAACAAAGTCAAAACGTAACAAAAGAGCAAAAAAATAGGAACCTAAAATCGCAAGAACATCCGCAATGCCAATAATGATGATCTTCTTCCATAAATCGCGATTTGTGATTTCTCTGCTTCGTTGCATCATCAATTAAATCCTCCATGTAAATCAGCCTTTCATAGTGCAACGGCTAAATACTTGTGGCGAATATTATACTACATTGTTTTATAAATGTCAAGAAATGCGGATTTTTGTCGAATTTTTTGATTGTAGGTTTGTCAATGATATGTTACACATTAGGAAAAGAAAAAAGAATGTGTTTC
>CAZVAB010000021.1:0-13789 GCA_964625045.1 uncultured Oscillospiraceae bacterium
TGAACGAGGCTCGTTACTCCCGTCTGACCCGTGAGTTCCCCGAGCGTGCAACCGAGCTGTTCGCAAGAAACGAGGCTGCCGCTAAGGAGCGCTGGGAGCATCTGAACAAGCTGGTCGAAATGTACAAGGACTAATTCCTGACATTTCTCCCCCAAATATAAACATTCCCGCCCTCGGCAACGAGGGCGGGTTTTGTTAAAAGGAGGGCACAAATGGTTATTTTCTCTTCTATGACAAAAAAATCTTACCTTTTATCCCTTCGGTGTAAAATGTCCGCATCTTCGGATCTGGGGCAAAAACGCTTCACTGGCTTTTTTCTGGGGTCTTGCTTCTATGTGACCCATCACGCAAGCTTTCAGTGGAACCGGAAGATCACAAGTCAAAAGAATGCCGCCATTGGCTTTGTAAAGGATACCGAAAATGGATGCCAGGTGCGTTTTCTCACTTTCCGGGGTATTTTTTGTCCCCTGGTCTTTTTACCGGTTTTCCTTGTGTTTCTCCTTATGAGCCAGTTTATGGGTGCCGTCAACGGTGCGCCGATGGATGTAAGTCTCTTCCTTGGATTGATCATCATGGCCGTTTACGCACCCCTCGCTACCCTATTTGAAGTCATGACCGCGGAAAGCGAGGAAGGGCATTGTCTGCTGCTTTCTCTGCTGCGTGACCCATCCGCCCGCAATTAAAAGAGCCTTTTCATTCTATCACAACGATACAGTAGGCAGATCATTCGGGAAAACATGATTTTATGGAGGAAACTATGATTGAGATAAAGCGGCTGAATGTAAAACACATGCATCAGATTGTACTGTTTGATAAAACTTGTTTTCCGACTGATTTTTGGAAAGAAGAAGACTGGAAAGATCTTCTGGAAGATCCCAGAGCAATATATTACGCTCTGCTTGACGGAGAAAAAATTGTAGGAGATGTTTTTGTCTACAATTGGAAAGGCGAAAAAGACTACATAAAGATTATGAACATTGCAGTTCATGCTGATTACAGAAATCATGGTTTGGCACATAAGTTACTAAATTATGTTACAGCAGAAATGAAGAAGATAGGTATGCATCGTTTTTGCGGTGAAACAAGGGCATCAAATCATGCAATGCAACGTGTTTTTGAAAACTGTGGTTACATGTTAAACGTAGTTGAAGAGGATTATTATGATAATCCCAACGAAAGCGCATATAAATATGTTTTGCAAATATAACAGAAGTGTATTTGGTTAATTTCCATTCATCAAACAGGATGGGGGCATTTCTACACACCTTTGGGTGTACCGTGCGGGCATCCCTTGCCTCTCCCTGTGGGAGAGGTGGCCGAGCGCAGCGAGGACGGAGATGGCAAAACTATGACCATAAGACCCTCTCAGTCACCTGCGGTGACAGCTCTCCCAGGGGGAGAGCCAAGCCCATATCTTTACATAAAAAGTGGGGCGTATCAGTGCGATACGCTCCACAAATTGTTTCATGAACCCCGCCCTGATGCCAGTGCGGTATTATTTACTTTTTCCGTTCCTTTATGATCTTACAGATCAGCTCTGCCATGATTCCGACCATCACTGCCGTCGCAAACACGCAGCCCCAAATCAGCCAGCCGTAATGGTCTATGCCGGCCTCCGCTCCCTCCAGGTTGCTGCCACACAGTTCGCCAGCCACCACACCGATCACATTACCGGCGAAGGCACAGCTTGCATACTTCCACTTTCCGAACAGCGCCGGGACACAGGTAACGGCAACCGCCAGCAGGTACGGGCCATTCATGGTCAGCCAGCCCAGAGTGTAGCACTCTTTCCACGCCAACCGGCCGATCACATACGCCGCCAGAAATGCCAGCAGCATAGCGCCTGTGACGATCACGGAAGATCTCTTAAATTCCAAATGTAACTTTCTCATACAGTTCCCTCTCTCTACATTTTTCTACCATCATAATGTTCTTTTCAGCAAAAAGCAATTGACAGTTCTATACAAATTTTCAGCCCATATTTAGAAATAGTAAACAAATCCCGCTGCTGATTTTGCAGCGGGATCTGATGTTACTGTTCTGTATTGTTGGCACTTTCTGTCTTTTTCGCCTGTTTTTCAGCGATGGCCTTTTTCTTTTCCGTCCGGCGGCGGAAGTCCTCCACCGGCTTTGCCCGAAGCTTTTCCGGGTCAATATTCCGCTTTGCCAGACGCTTCTGGGTCACTTCCCGGAGCAGCGCATAACACACGGAAGTCAGGGGGATCATCAGCAGCATACCGCCAATGCCCATCAGGTCGCCGCCGACCACCACAGCCACCAGCACCCACATACCGGGCAAACCGATGGATGTACCCACCACCTTGGGGTAAATGAGGTTGCCCTCGATCTGCTGCAGCACCAGGAACAGCACCACGAACCAAACCGCAGTCATGGGGTCCACCACCAGGATCAGCAGTGCACCGATGATGCAGCCGATAAACGCACCCACAATGGGGATCAAAGCTGTCACGCCAATGATCACGCTGATCAGTGCCACATAGGGCATTTTGAAAATGGGCATAGTAATGGTAAACATCAGGCCCAAAATCACCGCTTCCAGACACTGACCGGAAATAAACTTGGAGAACGTGCGATTGGTCATGCGCATGATGCGCACCACTTCATCGCTGACCTTTTCCGGCACAAAGGCATACAGCACACGGCGGAACTGCCGGGCCAGTGTCTCCTTCCGGGCAAGGCCGTAAACCGCAAACACCAGACTCATCACGGCGTTGAAGATGCCGTTGCCCAGATCCACCACTGTGGTGATCGCCGTATCCACCACGGTACCAACGCCGTTGGTGATCATGCCCACGATCTTCTGGATCAGCTCCGACCAGTTGACGGACTCCAGATCCGTATATTCTGTGATCCATTCCATCAATTCCGGGTGCTTGTTCAGATACTCCTGCACATCCTCCAGCACACGCTTAAAGAAATCAGGAAGCGAATCAATGAGCATTTCCACCGTCTCCACCAACTGGGGAAGCAGCAGATAAAACACCCCATACAGCACCAGGACTACCGCAAGCAGAGTCAGTGCCAGCGCAAGGCCACGGCGCAGTCCTGGGTTTTTCACCCCACCGAGCCACCGCTCAATGGCACGCATGGGCACGTTAAGAATAAACGCCATTGCCGCGCCCACCACAAAGGGCGAAATAATGCTTCCGACTCCGCCAACGAACTGGGTCAGGCGCTCCGTGTCGTGAAGCAGCCAGTATAGAAAAATACACCCGGCACCGCCTAAAAACACACTGCGCAAGGTCTTTTTATCGATCTGCAAGGAACATCCCTCCTTCGGCACCATTGTAGCACATTCATGGTAAAAATTCCATAAACAAACCATGAATTTTACACCAGACGGCATCATTCGTTCCATCACAGCTTCATTTTATACTGTTTACAAGTGTCTGTCAAGTACACATATTTTCTTTTCCCGGTGCATAAAGTTTTTCGGTAGCACACAGCATCGGAGGGGAGCATTATGTCTGACACCATCGAAGAAAGAGCCTGCGCATTGGCTGTGTACATGATTGAAACCGGCGCCACCGTCCGTGGTGCGGCCCAGCATTTTGGGATCTCCAAATCCACCGTTCACAAGGATCTGTCCCAGCGCCTGCCACGATATAATCCGCTGCTTTATCAGCAGGTGCGGCAGATCCTGGAGGTCAACAAACAGGAGCGGCACATTCGAGGCGGCCTTGCCACCCAGCGAAAGTACAAGAAAGCATAAAAGCACAGCCCAACCGATTCGGTTGGGCTGTTGGTTTTCACAGGTCATCCGCATCCTGCACCGGGAGCTCCCACCGCTCCACAGGCCGCCCCGTATAGCTTCCCTGGGGATCGGTCTGGTTGGTGCTTCTGGGAACTTGGATGTCCGGCAGCATATCTTTCTTCTTTTTCTTTTCCATTTGGAACCCTCCTGTTGCGATTTATCGGCTTCTGTGGTATAATGCCCCAAAAGGAGTGGTTCTATGTTTGATATTACCCTGATCGTCATGGGCAAGTTAAAGGAAAAATTTTACCTGGCCGCAGCAGAGGAATACGCCAAGCGGTTGAAAGGCTATTGCAATTTTCATCTGGTGGAGCTGCCGGAATACCGTCTGCCGGAAGACCCCTCACCTGCTGAGATTGCCACAGGACTTGAAAAGGAAGCAGAGCTGATTTTTGCTAAGATTCCCAAAGGGGCCTGGTTTTGCCCCTTCACCCCAGAGGGCAAGGTGATCTCCAGCGAGGATTTCGCCAAAAAGCTGAAAGACGTGAAGCTCAGCGGCAAAAGCAGTGCCTGCTTTCTCATCGGTTCTTCCTTTGGCATGGCCCCCAGCGTCAAGGCACGGGCGGATTTCAAGCTGTCCATGGGCTCCATGACCTTCCCCCATCATTTGGCCCGGATCATGGTCATGGAGCAGCTGTACCGGGCAGAAGCCATCCAGGCCGGAAGCAAATATCACAAATAAGCAAAAATCGCCTGCCGCATGATGCGGCAGGCGATCTTCCTATTTATTATTCTTCGTTCTTCTTGGCTTCCTCAATGATCTTCGCCTGGCTTGCCTTGGGCACTTCCTCGTAGCGCTCAAAGCGGAGCGTAAAGGTGCCTCTTGCCTGGGTCATAGCCCGCAGGTCGATGGCATAAGTGCCCATTTCAGCCATGGGAACCTCCGCTTCCACCACGGTATTGCCCTCGTTATCGGGGTTCATGCCCATAACACGGCCACGGCGCTTGTTCAGGTCGCCAATGACATCGCCCATGTAAGAATCGGGCACAGTGACAGCCAGCGCACCCACAGGCTCCAACAGCGTGGGCATTGCGTTGGGCATAGCCTCCTTGTAAGCCAGGATAGCAGCCAGCTTAAATGCCATTTCGTTGGAATCAACGGGGTGGTAAGAGCCATCGTACAGGGTGGCCTTCATATTCACCACGGGGTAACCTGCCAGGGGGCCCTTCTGAACCGCTTCCTGCAGACCCTTTTCAACCGCGGGGTTGAAGTTCTTGGGCACGGCACCGCCGACGACAGCCACATCGAAGATCAGATCATCCTGCTCATCCTGGGGCTCGAAGCGCACCCAGACATCACCGAACTGGCCGGAACCGCCGGTCTGCTTCTTGTGACGGCCATGGGCTTCCACTCTCTTCTTGATCTTCTCCCGATAAGCTACCTTTGCGGGGCTCAGCACGGCATCCACGCCAAAGCGGGTCTTCAGCTTGGAAACCAGCACATCCAGATGCTGATCACCGGCGCCGGAGAGCACCAGCTGATGGGTCTCCGCATTGTTCACCAGGGTAAAGGAGGGATCTTCCTCGTTCAGACGGTTCAAGCCGGTACCCACCTTTTCTTCCTGACCCTTGACCTTGGGGGCGATGGCCACAGAATAGCAGGGCTCTGCGTAGGGGATGCCCTTCAGCGTGACCACCTTACGGGGATCGCACAGGGTATCGCCGGTCTTGACCTTATCCATCTTACCGATGGCGCCAATATCGCCGCAGGCAAGGATCTTGACTTCCGTATTCTTCTTGCCGCACATGGTATACAGACGGCCCAGCTTCTCCGTTTCGCCGGTGCGGGCGTTGACCAGTGTGGTATCGGAAGTGATCTCGCCGGAGAGGACCTTGATAAAGGAGTACTTGCCGTACTGATCGGAAACGGTCTTCCAGACGAAAGCCGCGGGCACGCCGCCGGGAGAAACAACGAACTCCTCGGTCTCGCCGTCCTGCCGGGTAGCCTTATGATAGTTACCCTCGATGGGGTTGGGGAACAGGTCGATGATGTGGTCCATCAGCATCAGGCTGCCCAGGCAGTTGACACCGGATCCGCACAGCACCGGGAACAGGCTCAACTCGGAAACGCCGGTATGCAGGCCCTTGATCATCTCCGCATAGGTAAAATCGTCACCCTCAAAGAAACGATCCATCAAGGCTTCGTCGGTCTCGGCAACGGACTCTTTCAATGCATCGTTGAACTCTTCGATGACGGAGACCTTGTCCTCCGGCACTTCGATCTCCACACGCTTCAGGTTCTGCATCTCGTAAGCACGCTTGTTCAGCACGTCGATGATGCCGGTGACCTTCTTGGAAGAATCCCAAATGGGGACCACCACAGGGGCGATCTTGTTGCCATACTTAGCCCGGAGGGCTTCAAAGGTGGCGTTATAGTCGGAATTGTCCTCGTCCACCTTGGAAATATAAATAAACCGGGGCATATTGCGTTCTTCGCAGTATTTCCAGGCCTTTTCAAAGCCGACAGTGATGCCGTCCTTGGCAGAGCAGACCAGAATCGCCGCATCCGCCGCACGCAGAGCCTCCACCACTGCGCCTGCGAAATCGAAGCCGCCCGGGGTATCCAGCACATTGATCTTTGCGTTTTTATACTCCAGAGGAACTACCGCAGTAGAGATAGAGATATTGCGGCGAATTTCTTCCGGGTCAAAGTCACAAACGGTGTTGCCGTCGGCATTCTTGCCCATACGGTCGATGGCACCGGTCATGTAAAGTAAGCTCTCGATCAGAGCGGTCTTGCCGCTGCCGCTATGGCCCAGCAAGCAGATATTACGGATTGCGTTCGCTGTGTACATGATAATCAATCTCCTTTCGGGAGGGGCATCCCCTCCACTCCTAGCAGTAGTGCTTTGCACCACATGAAGACATTATACACGAAAGGACAGCATTTTTCAACGACTATTTTAGTGAAAATGCAAAATTGGTCAAAATGGCGGATAGACAATTGTACTTCTGTGCAAAACAACCAAAAAACCGGGTGCAAAACCCAACACCCTGAACAAAGAGAACCCAGTGACCGCAACTCCGGTCACCGGGTCCATTTCGTTATACCGATCTTGTCCACTCCGTAATGAGCAGGCCGGGGATCATCCACACCAGCTCATACAGCAGAAGATTACTGGGTGTCAGCAGATACTGTGCGTCCAGCACGGTCAGTGCCAGCATGATCAAAAGGCCCAGAATACCGCCCATCATGTGAATGGCAACACCCGCCACCGTTGCGGTGCGCAGTGCCCTGGCCCCGGTCACAGCGTAGGCAAGGCTCGCAAGCCCATCCCGGGTGGTCAGCGCCAGGGCGGGCGCTTCTTCCTCCGGGGTCTTCGCTGCGATATCATCCCGCTGTTTTCTGTCCGGGAAGGCTATCCGGCGGGTGTTCACATCAAACTGCCCACGAACGAAAGCCTCATCCAGCATAAAATTGCCGCTTGCCATCACCGGTGTCAAACCCCGGTATGCGCACAGAGTGGTCAGGCCCACAGCGGAAGTCTTGCTTCTGGCAAAACTCAAGGCAAAGACACCGCTCAAAACGCCGTCCACCGCCACATACACCGCCTGGGTCACCCGGGTGCCCTGGGGCATTTCCACGCCCATTTTCTGCATAAAGTCCAGCGTGCCCACCAGAACGGCCTCGTCATTGACAACGCCGCCGATGCCCTCGTTCTCATAGCTGCGCAGGGTCTCCACTTCATAGTGGTAGCCATTGCGGCTTTCCAGCAGCTGGCTGAACAGAGGTGCCAGACCGCTGCCATCCGCCACGATCACCGCAGTGCCATAGGCCACCACCTGGTCGGGATTGCGGCTGCCGTAGAATTTCAGCCCATTCATCTTGACACTGCCCGCCGGGAACAGATCCGTATCCCGCAGCGGGAAGGATGCCCGTTTGTTCAGGGCCTTCACACCTTCCCAGCCGCACAGCACCGTACCGGACTTGTGCAGCCTCCGCTCCAAAATCGCCATTGGGCGGGAGACGGTGATGTAAGAGGTAGCCGGAACCGCCACCAGCAGAGATGCGCTGAAAAAGCGAATACCGCTTATCGGGGAATGGAGCATTCCCGCTGCCACGCCAATGCCGATGCTGACAAACAGCGCCGCCAGGGCATAGCCGCCCAGGGTACGCTCCGGGGTCGAGGGGATCTGATAGGTGTCCATGAAATCCTCCACCTGCCCTTCCCCACGGAGAAAGCCCGGTTTGCCGTTATAAACATCCTCGCCCAGCACCAGACTGTCCAGCCGGGTTGCTTTGCGCATGGTATCCATCTGCCCCATTTCCGTGTTGCGCCGCTGATAAGCGCCCCAAAGGGACATGGTCATATTCAGACTAAAGGGCGCACAGCAGGGCACCCGCACCTGGGACAAGCAGAAGATCCCGTCCGCCAGGCAGGCAATAAAGCTGAACATCAGCAGGGTATTCACAGTAAAGCGCCGCTTTCCCAGATCTGCCATGCCCTCCATCAGCTGGTAACTGCCCAAAACGGCAGAGATCAGCAGGCCCAACAGCTGGGCAAACACCATCAACCGCATCCGCTCCTGGGGCACATGCCCCATTGCGTACATTGCCGTGGCACCAGCGGACACCAGCGCCACCAGAAAATTGGCAAAAATCGCCATCTGCAGCTTTCCGAGTCCCTGCTCCACCAGCTCATAGTACCGCTTCTCCGGTCCTTCAATGAGCTTGCGCTTCAGTTCCTGCAGCCGGGACTTAAGCCGGAACACAATGGGCTGCAGGGGCACATAGTCGCCGATGGGCTGCTCATACTCCGGCTCCCAATCTTCGGAGTAAGGCTCCGTCTCCGGTTCCGGGGGCAGGATGATCTGCGGTGGCTCCTCTTCCTCCTGGCCCAACGGGGTAAAGGCAATGGTATCCTCGGTCACCGCCGTGGACTGGCGGACTGCCTCGGCAATATCATCCAGGCGCATGGTATCCCGGGAAAGCTGCTCCGGTACTTCCTGCGGCAGCGTCTCCTCCGGTTCTTTCGGCTCCTGCTCTTCCGGGAGAAAGTCACCAAATTCCTTTAAGATGTCTTCCAGGTCAAATTCAGGATAATCCTTTTCCTGTTCATTCATGTAAACGCGACCTCCTGTTATTCGCCCAGGCGCTGACGTACTGCCTCATAAAGCAAAATGGATGCGGCGGCGGATGCGTTCAGCGAGGAGATCCGCCCCTTCAGGGGAATGCTCACAGTCACATCACAGTTCTTACGCACCAGTGTGCTCATGCCATCGCCCTCGTTGCCGATGACCAGAGCGGCAGGCACCTTCAAATTGGCCTTGTACATGGGGATGGAGCCTTCTGCTGCAGTGCCGAAGATCCACACGCCCTTTTCTTTCAGTTCGTTGATGGCGTTATTGATATTGGTCACCCTTGCCACCTTCATATACTCGATGGCACCGGCAGAAGATTTTGCGACCGTCGCCGTCAGACCCACGCTGCGCCGCTTGGGGATGATCACGCCATGGGCACCGGCACATTCCGCCGAACGCATGATGGCACCCAGATTGTGGGGGTCCGACAGTTCGTCACAAATGACGATCAGAGGCTCTTCGCCCCGGGATGCGGCTTCTGCCAGAATATCGTCGATGGTGCAGTATTCATGGGCGGCGACCATCGTGATAACACCCTGATGGGCCCGGGTAAAGCTCATGGCATCCAGTTTCCGGCGATCCACCGGCACGACCACAGCACCTGCCTCCTTGGCTTCCGCTGCCAGACGCTGCAGACCCTTATCGATCTCGCCGGAAGCGATGAAAACCTTGTCAATGGCCCGGCCTGCGCGAATGGCTTCGGTCAAGGCATTGCGGCCCTCCAGCTGGCCCTCCACTTCCTCCACAGGGGCTGCCGGGGCACGGCGCTTGTCAAACCGCTTTTCACCACGGTTATCGTTTCTTCTATCATTCATAGTCGTTACACTCCCATTCATTTTGTGCACAATTATAGATAGTAGCATTATAGCAGATTTTGCCGATTTACACAACTGGTAATTTTCACTTTTCAGAAAACTGTGTAACCAAAAAGCACCCTGTAGCCTGCAAAGGCTTTCAGGGTGCTTTCCATCTGTTTTCAAAGGGTTTCCAGGAATTGAGCCAGGCGCTGGGCCAAAACGGCATGGCCTTCATCATTAAAATGCAGACCGTCAGCAGTGTAGGCTTCCTTATCCTGCTGGTTATTGGGATCGATGCCCAGGTCACGGTACAAATTCAGCACCGGGATGCTGTACTGTCTGCCCTTTTCCACGATCACGTTCACATAAGCCTCCAACGCCTTGGCATCGGGCTTCTTCACCGCCCGGGTGGAGGGGAACGCATCGGACATTCCGTCAAAATTCGCATGAGCCGGGGTCATGAACACCACCGGGATGTTTTCATATTCACTTTTCAGCAGCCGCATCAGAAAATCCACACCGCCGCAGAATGTAGCCGGGGTGGTATCGGTCATTTCCCCAAAGGGGGCATCGCCGTGGATCCAGTCGTTAACACCGCCGTAAACCACGATCAGATCCGCGCTTTTATCCAAATTGTACGCCCGTCCGCAAAAGCACAGGTCATATCTGGGCTTCTCACTGGGCACACTTTGATGGGCAAGTCTCGTTCCGCCGATGCCATAGTTGTACACCTGCCCCAGACCCAGCATTTTCTTCAATCGGTTATCATAGCGGCAGTCTGCGATATCCGCCACCCCAACACCCTCGGTGATGCTGTCTCCCAAAAAAGCCACGGTTTTTCCCGCAAAATCCATCTCTCTTGCCTCCCATTTTTCCATGAGCATAAAGTGCTCACAAAAATATTTATCAGTATACCACTTTCTTTGCGCAATGGCAAGGTTTTCATTGTTTTTCCCCTGTTAACAGAAAATTTACCGCATAATCATGAAACATTCATTGCAGGAACAGGAAAAATATGTTATGATAGGTTCAAGAATATAGCCCAAGGAGGCAAAGGAATGGAACAAAATCCCAACAAACCTCAGAACGGCAGAAAGCCCTCTGAAAACGACAAGCGACCCAAAGGAAATCTTTGGCTCACTTTGATCATCACACTGGTCATCGTGATCCTCATCAGTACCGTGTACAACGCCATCTCCGGCAGCCAGTACACCCAGACCACCTATTCCGACTTTCTGACAGAAATGGAAAACGGAAATCTGTCCGAAGTGCTGATGAAGTATGACCGCATTTATTATCTGACCAAGGAAGAAGCCGCCAAGCCCGCTTCCCAGCAAAAAGCCTGCTACACCGGGCTTCCCACTGGCGGGGACAAGCTGGCTCTGGCCGAAAAGCTGGACCAGATGGATGTAAAGGTGGACTACGAGATCACGGAGGACAACTCCACCATCATGCTGATCCTGTACTACGCCCTGATGATCGGCATCATCTTCTTCACTATGCGCTCTCTGACCAAGCGCATGAGCGGCGATGGCATGATGGGCGGCTTTGGTCACAGCAAGGCCAAGATGTATATGGAAAAAGAGACCGGCGTGACCTTCAAGGATGTTGCCGGACAGGACGAAGCCAAGGAATCCCTCCAGGAGATCATCGACTTCCTCCACAATCCCAAGAAGTACACCGACATCGGTGCCAAGATGCCCAAGGGCGCACTGCTGGTGGGTTCTCCCGGTACCGGCAAGACCCTGCTTGCCAAGGCCGTCGCCGGTGAGGCAGGTGTCCCCTTCTTCTCTATCTCCGGCTCCGACTTTGAAGAGATGTTCGTGGGCGTGGGCGCAAGCCGTGTCCGTGACCTGTTCCAGCAGGCCACCAAGGTCGCACCCTCCATCGTCTTTATCGACGAGATCGATGCCGTGGGCCGCTCCCGGGATTCCCGGTTCGGCAACAATGACCAAACCCTCAACCAGCTGCTGGGCGAACTGGATGGCTTTGATTCCTCCAAGGGCGTTGTGATCCTGGCTGCCACCAACCGCCCCGAAATTCTGGACAAGGCGCTGCTCCGGGCCGGTCGTTTCGACCGCCGGATCATCGTGGATCGACCCAATCTTCAGGGCAGACTGGACACGCTGAAAGTCCACACCCGGAAGATCAAGCTGGCGGAGGATGTGGATCTGAAGAAGATCGCCCAGGCCACCGCCGGTGCCGTTGGCGCGGATCTTGCGAATCTGGTCAACGAAGCAGCCCTCCGGGCCGTTCGTCACGGCCGCCAGCTGGTCAATCAGGAAGATCTGCTGGTCTCCTTTGAGACAGTCATCGCTGGCAGCGAAAAGAAGAACACCGTGCTGAACGAAACAGAAAAGCGTCTGGTCGCCTACCATGAGGTGGGACACGCCCTGGTCTCCGCACTGGATAAGCATGACACCCCCGTTTCCAAGATCACCATCGTCCCCCACACCGACGGTGCCCTGGGTTACACCCTGTACCTGCCGGAGGAAGAAAAATACCTGTCCACCAGGGAAGAGCTGCTGACCCAGCTGCGTTCCCTGCTGGGCGGTCGTGCCGCAGAGCAGCTGGTCTTTGGCACCATGACCACCGGTGCCGCCAATGACATCCAGCGTGCCACTTCCCTGGCTCGGAACATGGTTGCCCTGTACGGCATGAGCGACGAGCTGGGTCTCATGGCCCCCGCCGTGGTGAACAACCAATACCTGGAAGGCCAGGCCGCTATGGACTGCTCCCAGGAGACTTCCGCCATCGTTGACCACGCTTCCAAGAAGATCCTGGACAGCTGCTACGCAGACTCCATGCGCATCCTCTCCGAAAACCGGGAGCTGCTGAACGAGATCTCCGAATACCTGCTGACCAAGGAATCCATCACCGGCGAAGAGCTGATGGCTTTTGTCAATGCGAACAAGCATAATGGCGAAGCTGCCAGCGAGTCTGATTTTGAACCGGAAGCATAACAAGCTATAAAATGTGGCCTGCCGCGCATTGCGGCAGGCCATTTTTCCCTTTAAAATTCCCCGGCATCGTACATCACAGCGGACAGGGCACACAGGGGCGCTGTCTCACAGCGCAAAATGCGCTTTCCCAATGTGCAGATCCGAATTCCCGCTTCCCTTGCTTTATCCACTTCCGCAACCTCCAGCCCGCCCTCCGGGCCGGTGAGCAGACTCACCGTTTCATAGAGGTCGTCCTGCAAGGCCATTTTCAAGGTCGTGGCTTGCTCATTTTCGTAGAACAGCAGTGCTTTGTCCGCCTGGGCCGCCCGCTGAAGGGCCTGCTGATAGCTGGGCAAAACCAGCACCTCCGGGATCCGTCCCCGGCCGGACTGCTCCGCAGCAGAGGAAGCGATTTTCTGCCACCGCTCCAGCTTTTTCTTCAGGCTCTTTTCATCCGGCTTGGACACACACCGGCCAGAGGGAAACGCCACGATCTCATAGGCACCCAATTCCGTTGCTTTTTGGATCACGTGTTCCAGCTTATCCGCCTTGGGAAAGGCCATATACACACTGACCCGCACCCGGGCTTCCGTCTGGGATTCCCGGCGCTGCGTCACTTCCAGCAGGAATTGCCCCGCCTCTTCCCGCACTGTACACAGGCATTCCTGCCCCTGTCCGTCGCAGGCCAGCACCGCTTCCCCACTTTTCAGCCGCAGGACCTTGGCGTGCCGGGCATTCTCATCCGCCAAAAGGAGCGCATCTTGCTGCAATTCCTCCGGCGTTACAAAAAATCGTGTCATGGCTTCTCCTCCTTTTTCGCCATTTTACCACAGCCGCATCCCCTTGGCAACCATTTTCTCGAAAAAGCAACGAAGCATCTGTTTTTACAAGATATCCAAAAAGTGCAGGCACAGCAGCCTTTGACCTTGATCGAAAAGAAATTTCTGACCGAAAATGGCGTGGATATTGAAAAAGACGCACAATAGCAGTATAATGTTAATATAATTACGAATTATATAGGTTACAATATATAGTGGAGGGTTTGTATATGAAAAACCTGTTTGAACGCACCAGTTCCACATGGGTGCGATATAGTGAATACGAATGGAAAGAAACGGAGAACGGCACACTGTACCTGACTCCGACAAAAACGGCACAGCCAAGCATTTATGATCCGCTGACGGAGTATCAGC
>CAZVAB010000022.1:0-13076 GCA_964625045.1 uncultured Oscillospiraceae bacterium
GAGGTTGGTTGATGTGGTTTTCCTTTTCGGCGCATTTTGCAACACGCCCTTCTTTGACAGACTGACGCGGCTCCCCATTGGGGAGCCGCGTTTGCGTTAGTTGGTCAGATTATCGAAATAGCCCTGGACCAGAATGACAGGGGTGCCCTTGTCACCGGAGCCGCTGGTCAGATCGCACAGAGAGCCAATCAGGTCAGTCAACCGGCGGGGGGTGGTGCCCTGAGAGGCCATGCTGCCCACCAGAGAGCCGTCCTTGTGGCGGATGGCATCCTCGATGGCGGACTTCAGCTCCGCACCGGAGAGAGCCGCGAAATCGTTGTCAGCCAGGTATTTCAGCTTCAGTTCGTTGGGAGTGCCTTCCAGGCCGGGGGTGTGAGCCACGGAAACGCTGGGGTCAGCCAGCTCCCAGATCTGTCCCACAGGATCTTTGAAAGCACCGTCGCCATAGACCATGACTTCGATGTGCTTGCCGGTGCGCTTGAGCAGCTCTGCCTGAATATCCATGACCAGGTCGGTGCACTCATTGGGGAAGAGCTTGACGGTGTTTTCCGTTGCCTTGTTGGAGCCCAGCAGGCCGAACCGGGAGTTGAAGCCGTTGCCGTCGATGCTCTCGGTGAGGATATCGTCCAGGCCACACACACGCTCTGCACCGCCAGCCAGCAGCAGGCGGTGGGTACGCTTGCGGGAGTGGATGTCACAGTGAAGGATATTCTTGGTGTAGGGCAGGATCGCACGGCAGTCATTAGCAAAGATGACTTCCACTTCCGCACCCATTTCCCGGATCAGATCGGAATAGTAGCTCACATAGTCCACACCGGTGAAGGGGTGGGGATTGGAGCCGAACAGCTCCCGGTAACGCTCCAGGGTCAGCACATCGGAATAGGGATTGACACCGGCTTCGTCCAGCTGGTCAAGAGAGACAAGGGCGTTGCCCACTTCATCGGAAGGATAGCTGAGCATCAGTACCACTTTCTTGGCACCTGCCGCAATACCCCGCAGGCAGATGGCGAAGCGGTTACGGGACAGGATGGGGAAGATCACGCCGATGGTCTCGCCGCCCAGCTTGTTGCGCACGTCTGTGGCAATAGCGTCGATGGATGCGTAGTTGCCCTGGGCACGGGCCACGACGGACTCGGTGACTGCGACAACATCCCGGTCACGCAGGGAAAAGCCTTCGCTCTCGGCAGCTTCCAACACGCTGTCGGTGACGATCTTTACAAGATCATCGCCCTGACGGATGATGGGGCAGCGAATACCCCGGGAAGTGGTTCCAATTTTTCTCTCCATAGTGATGCCTCATTTCTCCGGCACTGACAAAACAGCGCCGGGCAGATTATAAATTGGGGGGTGGGCGAACCCACACCCTTTATTATGGTACGCATTGCCCCAAAATGCAAGAAAAATTTTCAAGTCGCCGGAAAAAATATCAATTTTCACAAAAGAAAGGCACCGCGGAAGCGGTGCCTTTGACGCCTGGTTTTCAGTTTTTGGAGATATCCGTGCCGAAGTATTTTTCTGACAGGGAGGACAATGTGCCGTCGGCGGCAAGCTCTGCCAGGGCAGCGTTGATGGCTTCCAGTAGCGAAGCGGTGGAAGCATCCTTGCGCACCGGAATGGCGATCTGCTCCACCTGGTCGGAGAAGGTGGCGATCTTGATATTGGCATCCGGGTGGGCCTTGACATAGTCGGTGTAGACCGCTTCGGCGTTCAGCGTGGCATCGATACGCCCGCCCAGCAGCAGCTCAATGGTCTGGTTCAAATCGTCCACGGCGGTGACGGTGGCACCGTAGCTTTCAGCCTGGGCCGCATAGGTGCTGGAAATGGTGTTGGCTGTCTTTTTGCCCTTGAGATCCGCCATGGACTGGATGGAGTTATCATCCTTGCGAACGATGACGGCGGTGCGGTTGTAGGCGTAGGGAGTGGAGAAATCGTATTTCTGCTGACGTTCGGTCGTGATGCCCACGCCGTTGACCATGATATCGTACCGGCCGCTGTCCAGACCGCCCAGCAGACCGTCCCATTCGCCTTCCACGAACTGGACTTCCACGCCCAGCTTTTCCCCGATCTTTTTGGCAACTTCCACATCGTAGCCCACCAGTGCGTCGGTTTCATCGTGGTAAGTCCATGGAGACCAGGTGCCCTCCATGGCAACGATGATGTGACCGCGCTGGCGGATATCGGAAAGCAGGTCGGAGGAGGTGTTTGGGGTGCAGGCGGTGAGCATGGTGCAGAGCATCAGGACAGCCAGCAGAAGAGAGAACAGTTTTTTCATAGATGTGACTCCTTGTGAGAAAAGATTTGCAGGAAAGCTTTTGTGCGTTCCTGTTTTGGATGTTCGAAAAATTCTTTGGAAGGCCCGGCTTCCACAATGACGCCATTCTCCATGAAAATGACCTTGTTGGAAACGGTGCGGGCGAAGTTCATTTCGTGGGTGACCACCAGCATGGTCCGGCCCTCCTGGGCAAGGGATTGCATGACGGAAAGGACTTCTCCGGTCAGTTCCGGGTCCAGGGCGGAGGTGGGCTCGTCAAAGTAGATGATCTCCGGGTCCGTTGCCATGGCCCGGGCAATGGCAACACGCTGCTGCTGCCCGCCGGAAAGCTGGGCGGGATAGTAGTCATACCGGTCGGAAAGCCCCACCTTGTCCAGGGCGGCTTTTCCAATGCCCTCGGCATCTGTTTTCGGCATTTTTCGCCCGATGATCAGCCCCTCGGTGACATTTTGCAGGGCGGTCTTGTTGGCGAAAAGGTTGTAATTCTGGAATACAAAGCCCGTTTTTTGCCGCAGCCGGGCAATGTCCTTTTTGGAGGTCTTGTGCAGGTCGAAGGACTCTCCGTCAAAGACCAGCGTGCCGCTGTCCGCCCGTTCTAAAAAATTCAGGCATCGCAGCAGGGTGGTTTTGCCGGAGCCGCTGGGACCGATGATGGCGATCACATCACCGGGTTCCACGGAAAAGCATACATCCTGCACCACGGCATTGCCGCCGAAGCGCTTGTTTACATTTTGGATCTCCAGCAAAGCTCACGCCCCCTTTCGGCCATAGGTGGCCAGCTTCTTTTCGCCCACCGCCTGCAGCTTGGTCAGGACGGTGGAGAAGATCAAATAGATCAGGCCGACTTCTATATATAGAAGAAGCGGCTCATAGGTCCGTGCCACGATCCGCTGGGTCGCCATGAACATTTCCGTAACGGTGATGTTGGCAGCCAGAGAGGTGTCCTTCACCATGGAGATGAGGGAGTTGCTCAAAGGCGGGAAAGCAGTGCGCAGCGCCTGGGGCAGCACGATGCGGAAAACCGTTTGCAGGTAGGAAAGACCGGCGCACAGGCCCGCTTCCATCTGCCCCTTGGGGACGGATTCCAGCGCAGCCCGGATGGTTTCGGCGCAGTAAGCGCCTTCATTCAAAGAAAAGACGATGACGGCAGCGGGAAAGGGGTCCAGGGTCAGGCCAACCTTGGGAAGACCGTAGAACACCACGAACAGCTGCACCAGCAGCGGTGTGCCCCGGAAGATCCAGATATAGAACCGGGCCAACTGCTTGAGCCCCTGGATATTGGCGAACTGGACCAGCGCCGCAATGACGGCGATGACCAGAGCAATGGAAAAGGCGATGACCGTCAAAGGGATGGTCATGGTCAAGCCGGGGAGAAGTATTTTGGGGAACGAATCGAAAAACAGCTGTAGCAAGCGGCTGTTAAGCATAGGATATCCTTCTTTCTAATGGGCAATTCTTTTGAAGATAGTATAATCGTTTTGGACAGTTCTTGCAACAGTTTTTTCGATAATGTGAAACAGCGTACCCGACGGCACGCTGTTTGAATAGGTCGTTTATTGGATGCCGGTAACGTGATAGCCCAGCTTTTCCACTGCTTCCGTCAATTCCTGATCGGAAAGGGGGGCGCAGAGGGAAACGGTGGCGGCCTTTTTTCGCAGGTCTACGGTGCAGGCGGCCTGGGGGAAGCGGTTGATGGCGTTTTCCACCCTTGCCTGACAATTTTCGCAGTGCATCCCTTCAATGGTCAGCACCTTTTTGCAAATCACAGGCTGGTTCAGCTTTTTATGGCTGCGGATGGTGTTGCTTCCGCTGCCGCAGCAGCCACCACCCCGGAAGTGCTTCCGGGCCCGCAGAACTGCCAGAACCACCACCAGCGCCAAAATCAGAATCATAATGGCATCTACCATGGCAGGACCTTCTTTCAAATATGGTTAGTTATTGCTAACTAACCATATTATACCACGGTATTTCCCATATTGCAAGGGCAAAATGACCTGTCAGCGCTTGGACTGGCTGCCAGCCAGATCGCCGTATACCGGCGTGCCCAGACCAAAGCCCCCGGATACCGTGAGGATCTGCCCGGTAACGTAGGCGGCATCGTCGCTGGCCAGATAGCAGACTGCCGCGGCGATCTCTTCCGGCAGACCCATGCGCCCCAGAGGGATGTGCCGCAGGAACAGCGCCCGGAAATGGGGAGACAGATTCTGCTCTACCGCATCGGTGGAGGTCATGCCGGGCAAGACTGCGTTGCAGCGGATGCCGTTTTTGGCCTCCTGCAGGGCGATGAGCTTGGTCAGATGGTTGATGGCTGCCTTGCTGGTGCCGTATCCGATTTGGGAAATGTCCGGCACCAGACCGCCCACGGAAGAGATGTTGATGATGCTGCCCCCCGCTGTCATATGGTTAGCGGCGGCTTGACTGGACAGGAATACGCTGCGCAGGTTGATGGAAACAGTGTTGAGAAAGGCATCCACATCGGTGCCTCGCAGATCCAGGTCCATTCTGGGGTCGGAAGTGCCGAAATTGTTTACCAGAACATCGATGCGCCCGGCATCCCTGACGGTGTCATCCACCATGGTCACGAAGCTCTCCGGTTTTGTGGCATCGCAGAAGACACATTTGACATTGCCCCCCTGGGCGGACAGGGAGCTGGCGATTTCCTGGGCTTTTGGAAGATTTCGGGCGGCAAGATAGACCTGCGCCCCTTCCTGGGCACATTTTTGGGCGATGGCAAGGCCGATGCCCCGGGTGGATGCGGTGACGAGGACGACTTTGTCAGTTAGTTTCATTTTGGTAACTCCTTTTCTTTTTAGGGCGGGGGATCAGGTAGACGGCGATCAAACTGCCCGCAACGCACAGCACTTCCACAATGGCTAGCAGGTGCAGCGCCCCGGCAGCGGCTTCACCGGGGGGATCCCCCAGGGCGATTTGGGCGGTAATGCGGTTGGTAAACAGGGGGACGAACACGGCAACACCAAAGGGCGCTGCCACATCCCGGAACAGGCCGAAGGTGCCGGAGCCGGAGCCTGCCTGCTCCGGCGGCAGGCCGGAGAGTACCAGCTTCATAAAGATGGTGCCGTTACCCCCTAGGCCAAATCCCAGAATGCCCAGAGGGATCATGAAAAGCCAAGGAGCGGTGTGCGCCTGGAAAAGCAGGAAACCACCACAGCCCAGGCCGGTCAGGGTCAGGGAGCAGGTCAGCAGTGCCTTTGGGGAAAAGCGGTCTGCTAATGGCCCCAAAATCACTGCGCCCAGAGACATTCCAAGATACATCACGGAAATGGAAAGCCCGGAGATGATGCTGCTCCCCGGGTGGGTGTAATTGACGAATACAATGGAATTGGTCATATTAGCCTGCATCAGCCCCTGCGTCAGAAATAATGCGGCAATGCTGAATATAAAGGTGCGCTGCCGCAGAAAACTGCCGGGTAAGATGGGGTCCGTGGTGCGCCGCTCCTGCCAAACAAGCCCCAATAGGGAAAGGATTCCGGCGATCAGGACGACCCAAAAGGGGACGGATGTGACACCGAAATTCTGGGCAAAGGAAGGGATGCACACCGCAAGACTGAAAAAGAGAACCACAAAGACAGCGCCCACACTGTCGAATTTTCTGGATTTTTTCCCGGATGTCCGGTCTTTTTTGCAGGTGAGCAGGCAGACCAGGCTGCAAAGCAGACACAGCACCACGCACAGCCAGCTCATGCTCCGCCAGCCGGAGCGCTGGATCATAATGCTGCCCACTGTGGGGCCGAACACAACGGCGCTGCTGGAAATGAGCATATACAAAGAAAAGCCCCGGGCGGTGGCATTGGGGGGGAATTCCGTGAGAATATAGGCCATGATCACCGGCGCAATGGCGGCGGTGCCAAGACCCACCAGAAACCGGGACAGGAGCATGAATGAAAGAGAATCCGCAAAGGCGGTGAGCAGATGCCCCAGGGTGAACACTGCAAGCCCCAGCAGGAGGGTCCGCCTGCGGCCGATGGCATCTGCCAGTTTCCCCAAGATCGGAGCCCAGGCTGCGGTGGAAACGGTTTGAGCCAGAGCTGTCCAGGTGGTGTTGCTGTAATCGATGCCAATATCCTGCACAAAAGCGGGGCCAAGAACGGCGGCAAACCCACCGACGATACCAATTAAAAACGCTGAAACGGCATAAGGGATAAAACCCCGAAGATACCCTTTGTGTTCTTCCATGCTTTCACTCCTTTTCCCTGGCAGTATGCCCGAAATCAGGTGAATTATTTACGGAAGAACGGGAACACTGCCATTGCGACATTAAAAATGGAGGAATGGATATGTCACTGATCAACAAGGAAATTGGAGATTTCCGCACCTATGCCTATCACGAAAAGGCATTCAAATTTGTTTCCAAAGAAGATGTTCTGGGAAAGTGGAGCGTGTTTTTCTTCTATCCGGCGGATTTTACCTTTGTGTGTCCCACGGAGCTGGAGGATCTGGCGGATAAGTATGAGCAGTTCAAAGCCATCGGCTGCGAGGTGTATTCTGTGTCCACGGATACCCACTTTGTCCACAAGGCATGGCATGATGCTTCCCCCCGAATCAGCAAGCTGAATTTCCCCATGCTGGCGGACCCCACCCACAGCATTTGCCGGGATTTTGGGGTTCTGATCGAGGCGGACGGTCTGGCAGAGCGGGGGACATTCATTATTGACCCGGAGGGGAAGATCGTGGGCTACGAAGTGACCGCGGGGAATGTGGGCCGCAATGCGGAGGAATTGCTGCGCAAAGTCCAGGCCTGTCAGTTTGTTTACGCCCATGGGGATCAGGTGTGCCCTGCCAACTGGAAACCGGGTGAGGAGACCTTGAAGCCCAGCCTGGATCTGGTGGGGCAGCTTTGATGGATGGGCTTTATGATGTGGTGATCGTAGGCGGGGGGCCGGCGGGGCTCACCGCCGCCATTTATCTGACCCGGGCCAGGTATCGGGTGCTGGTGCTGGAAAAGGACCGGTTCGGCGGGCAACTCGCCATCACCGAGGAAGTGGTCAACTATCCGGGAATCTCCCGTATCAGCGGCGGGGAGCTGACCGGCACCATGAAGGCCCAGGCGGAAGCTTTTGGGGCAGAGATGAAAAACGAGGAAGCACTGGAACTTGACCTGGAAGGGGATATCAAGACGGTGCGAACCGGATCATCGTCCTACCGCTGCTTCGGCCTGCTCATCGCCAGCGGCGCCCATCCAAGACAAGTGGGCTTTCAGGGCGAGGAAACGTACAAAGGCCGGGGGGTTGCCTACTGTGCCACCTGCGATGGGGAGTTCTTCACGGGCAAGGATATTTTCGTGGTGGGTGGCGGCTATGCCGCGGCGGAGGAGAGCGTCTTTTTGACAAAATTTGCCCGCCATGTGACCATCCTCATGCGAAAACCGGAGTTTTCCTGCGCCGCATCCGTGGCGGACAAGGCGAAAAACCACGAAAAAATCACGGTGCTGCCCAATACGGTATTGCGGGAAGTCTCCGGCGACGGCGGGCTGACCTATGCCAAATATGAAAATACCGCCACCGGAGAGGTGACGGAGTTCCGGGCAAAACCGGGAGAGAGCTTTGGCGTATTCGTTTTTGGTGGATACGCACCGGCCACAGAGTGGCTGCCCGATTGCGTGCAGCGAAACGAACAGGGCTACTTGCTTACGGACCACAGCGGAAAGACCAGCGTGGAGGGCGTTTACGGTGCGGGGGATGTGTGCATCAAGGCTCTGCGCCAGGTGGTGACCGCCACAGCCGATGGGGCGCTGGCGGCGACGGAACTGGAAAAATACGCTGCTAAAATGCAGGAGAAAACAGGACTTTGCCCGGAAAAGCCGGAGATCCCCCCGGCAAAAAAGGAAGAAGCCCTGTCTGATGATATGCGGGGACAACTGAAAACGCTGTTTGGCAAAATGCAGCGCCCACTGCTGCTGAAGCTTTCTCTGGATGAAAGCAAGGAGTCCAAAGAACTGGAAGAGATGATGCGCTCCCTGGCAGATCTGACGGACAAGCTGAAGATCACCACGCAGCAAGGGAAAGAGATGCCCTGTGTCCAGGTGTGTACGGAAGATGGAAAAGAAACGGGCCTGGGCTTTCACGGTGTGCCCGGCGGGCATGAGTTTACCTCTTTCGTTCTGGGCCTTTACAATGCGGCGGGGCCCGGGCAGCCCTTGGATGAGATGCTGCGCCGCCGCATCCGGGCCATTGACCATCCGGTGGGGATGAAGATCCTGGTGACTCTTTCCTGCACCATGTGCCCGGAGACGGTGGTAAGCGCCCAGCGCATCGCAGCGGAAAATCCGCTGGTCACGGCGCAGGTGTATGACGCAAGGCTGTTCCCGGAACTCCGGGAGAAATACGGTGCCATGAGCGTACCCTGTCTTGTGATAGACGAGCAGGTGTTCTTCGGAAAGAAAAATACCGCCCAGATCCTGGATCTGATCCCATAACGATGCCCCCGAAGCTGCTTCGGGGGCATTTGGCGTTTTTGGAGTTACAGGCCGATCTCTTCAATAAAGGAGATATAGTCCAGAGAGCGGAGCGCTTCGATGATCTCGCTGTGGCGCTTGTACTTTTTCAGCTCCTGGGAGCTGATGGTAAAGGAAACCGTGTACACGCTTAGTCCTGAATTGAGATAGGCGGGGTTCAGCTCGATGTTATCGATGCGCATTCCCAGCCGCCGGATGGTGGTGGAAAAGTTTTGCAGATCGCTTTTGCTTTTCAGTTCCAGATGGACTTCAAAGTGGTTGGATTTGTCCTTTAAGTACATTTCCAGCACCGGGAACAGGGACAGCCCGCACAGCAGCGCCACCCAGGCGATGATGGCGGCGGTATATAGCCCCAGGCCGACGGCAATGCCGATGATGCCGCAGGCCCACAGTCCCGCCGAGGTGGTCAAGCCCTTGATCTGGCCCTTGGAGCTGAAGAAAATGGAATAGCCCGAGAGCATGGCGATGCCGATGATGACGGCGGCGCTGATCCAGGGGCTGGTGCTGCCCAGAGTGAAGAAATACATCTCGATGATGGCGGCGGTGGTGGCGGCCAGGGATACGATGATGAATGTGCGCAGGCCCGCGGAGTGGCGTTTGCTGGAACGCTCGTAGCCCACGGTGGCGGAAAGGATCAGGGAAAGCGCAATGCGCAGGAAAATGGAACCGGTGTTCAGTTCTGCGGCCCAGTGGCCCAGCAGGGTTGCCAAATAGTCTTGCATGATGAATTACCCCCTTCTATGGTGTGCGGCGGAAAGATATTGGTTGTGTTCAAAATATTCGTCAGCGGCTTCCTGAAAAGCCTGTTCTTCTTCCGACGGATCGTTTTGGCGCAGATCTTTCTGGATGATCTGGATGCGCTTGATGAGAAGCTCCACAGCGTTGGGCACACTGCCTTCTTCCAGAACCTTTTCCGCGGGGACGATGTCCTCCAATTTGGAAGAGTAGGACTTGGAAAGGTACAGCGACAGCTTGGCGCAGGCGGGGCCGACCAGCTCATAAAGCACGCTGGAGGCCAAAATCACCGTTTCCAGAGCAATGCCGGTCTCGCCGCCCAAAGTCCGGGCACCCAGAGCGGCCAAACCGATGGCAACGCCCGCCTGGGGAATGAGGGCAAGACCCAGGTAATTGCGCACTTCCTTGGATTTTTTAACCATCCGGCAGCCCAGGTATGCACCAGTGTACTTACCTACGATGCGCATGAAAAAGTACACCACGCCCACCACCAGCAGGGGCGTTTTGCCCACGGCGGCGGAGGTGTTGATCAGGGCGTCCAGCTTGAAAGACAGGCCGGAGCGGACGAAAAACAGCAGCAAAATGGGAGGCGTGAAGTAATTGAGCTGCTTGAAAAGCTTGCCGTCATCGGTGATGTTGATGTACACAGTGCCCATGGACATACAGCCAAGAAGGGGAGAAACATCCAGCATGGCACAGATGCCGCAGAAGGCAAAGAGCAGGGAGACGGAAATGATGAGCCGGTTGTCCTTGGAGCGCTTTTTGGGCATCAGCCATTTTAAGAACACGCCGAACAGGCCGCCCAGCAGGAAAACACCCAAATTCATGGAAATGGGCTGCATGATGCTGCCAACGCTCAGGGCGGCGCTGCCCATGCTCAATGCCAGGGCAATGGAAATGGCAACGCTGTATGCAATCAGGCCTACTACGTCGTCCAGAGCCACCACCTGCAGCAGCGTATCCACAAAATCACCGTGGGCACCGGTTTGGCGGATGGTCATGACCGTGGAAGCGGGAGCAGTGGCGGAAGCCAGTGCGGAAAGCACCACAGAGAAGGCAAGGTCCACGCCCAGGATGAAGTAAGTGACGATGAACACCACCACTGTTGCCATCAACGCTTCAAAGACCGTGATGATGACCACTTTCATGCCGTTTTTCCGCAGAGTGGACAGGCGGAAAAATTCGCCGGTGCTGAAAGCAATGAAAGCCAGAGCAATGTCCGACAGAAAATCCATGCCGCCAATGACCGTCTGGGGAATAAGATCCAGGCAGTACGGGCCGATGAGGATGCCGGTGACGATGTAGGCGGTGACATTGGGCAGCCGCAGCTTCTTGGTCAGCCGGGTCATGAGAAAGCCCAGAAACAGCATTAGGGCGATGGAGATGATCACGGAGGCCACAGCGCTGGTGCCCACCGCGTTTTGGATGAATTGACTTAACATTTGCGACCTCCTGCATTGGTAAATGCGACGATGTTGGTGAAAAGGATCAGTATGAAAAATGCCACGCTCCACTGAAAGCCCGATATCAGCCAGTAGAGCAAGAACAGTGCCATCAGCACAGAGATGGGGCGATGGCGGGAAAGGCGGAACTTGAGCAGCTGATAAAACCCGCTCAAGGCTCCCAAAATGGCGGATAAGCCCAGACTGTTCCACCGCAGGATCAGAATGTCAACGGCTGCCATTAGGGCAAAGCCCAGGATGAACAGGGCGATGTTCCCCAGAACAAAGCCGCAGGAGCCAAATTCCTCCATCCAGGCCTCCAGAATATCGGCGCAACCCGGGAGCGGGGGCACGTCCTCCAGAATTTCTCCCAGCAGAGCCAAAAGCTGCTGCCGCCTTCGGGGAAACAATGGACTGATCGTTGATTCCAGGCTTGCCGTAAAAAAAGATAAGATGCGGATCATTTGCGTTACTCCTCTCTTGCAATTGGATAGGCCACATGATATACTTTGTTTTACATAAAGTAAAATCATTATTATTTTGATAACCATTCAAGAAATTTATGGAGGGGTATATGATCAGTTCAAAGCTGCTAACACTTTTGACGGTGGCGGAGTGTCAGAATTTTACCAAAGCGGCCCAGGCATTGGCACTGACCCAGCCGGCGGTGAGCCACCACATCAGCCAGTTGGAGGAGGAGTTTGGTGTTACCCTGTTTATCCGGGGAAAAGGTGGATTAAAGTTGACGGAAGAGGGGGAAATCGTGGTAAAATACGCCCGGCGGATGGCGGCGCTTTATGAGAAAATGCGAGCGGATCTGCAGGATAAAGAAAAACGAATTGCTACCCTCCGGGTGGGCATCACCCACACGGCAGAAAGCAACAATACGGCAGTGGTTTTGGCAAAATGCAGCGGCGAAGAGGACGGTTTGAGTATAACGATTATCACTGATACGATAAATAATCTTTATACAATGCTTGGGAATTACGAGCTGGATCTGGCCATCGTGGAGGGAAATAACACGGACCCCGCTTTTCGCTCTCTGGTTTTGGATACGGACTATCTGGTTTGTGTCATGGCGGCGGGGCATCCTTTGGCCCGGAATGCCATGATCACCCTGGAACAGCTGAAAAGGCAGCGGATGATCCTGCGCCTGCCCACTTCCGCTACTCGGATCATGTTCGACTCCACCCTGCGGAGTATGAACGATTCCCCGGATAATTACAACATCGTTATGGAAGTTGACAACATCGCCACCATCAAGGATCTGGTACGGAAGAACTTGGGCGTGTCGGTGCTGGCGAAAAGTGCCTGCGCCCGGGAACTGCGTAAGGGCTACCTGACGGCCCTGCCCATTGAGAATTTGAGCATGGTCCGGGAGACCCGCATCGTCTATAACAAGGATTTTGCCCACACCCAGGTGCTCCAAAAGATCATGCAGGTTTATCAAGAGACATTGCGTAATGGATGAAAAAAGCGCACAGCGAAAGCGGTGCGCTCAGCGTGTCAAAAAAGCTATTGTTTTTGTTTTGCACCCAGCCAGCCTCCCTTGTGTAAAGGGAGGTGGGCCGCCGAATGGCGGCTCGGAGGGATTGTGCCACAAAAAAGTGCCGATAACAAACATTTTGGGAAAATTCGAACCGGTTACAACCATCCCCTCAGTCAAAAATCAATAGATTTTTGCCAGCTCCCCTTGGGCACAAGGGGAGCCTTGGGCGCTCCTGCGCCAGAGTATCGATGCTCATCCTTTGACAGTCTCAGCGCACCGCGAAGGCGGTGCGCTCCCTGTTTGTCAGAAGGATGATTGTGAATGGGTTTTATAGGGAATGCTGGGGGAGATTTTTGGACCGTCGTGGGTGACCAATGGCATATAGTCCCATTGTAGGGCGGGGGCACGCCCCCGCCGACCATGTTAAGCAATTATTCTGCTACCATGCCACACCGCACCAAAAGGCTTGTCATTTCGAGCGAAGCGAAGCGGAGTCGAGAAATCTACGCACTTCCGGGACATTTCTTGTAAGCCAAGTGCCCTCGACTGCGCTCGGGATGACATGGACTTTAGACGGTGCAACTGCACCTACAGGCCCTCCCCTTTGGGGTGGGTGGCCGAGCGTAAGCGAGGCCGGGAGAGGTTGGGGACGTTTCGCCTGACGGC
>CAZVAB010000023.1:0-12466 GCA_964625045.1 uncultured Oscillospiraceae bacterium
TTATAACAAATTCTGCATCCATTGGCAACAATTGTTTTACAAAACTGCAAAAAACTGTCGTTTTGTACCGATGAATGACTTGCCTCTCCATTTGGGAGAGGTGTCACGGCAAATGCCGTGACGGAGAGGGGGATTTTGCCCTCTCAGGCCGAAATCAAAGATTTCGGCTAGCTCCCCCTGTAGGGGAGCCAAGGGAAGGTGCTTTTGATACACTGACGGATGCGCTCTGCGCATCCGTGGGAAATCTTAAAGCCGTTCCGTGGCCTTTACCGCCGCACGCATATGGGCGGGGGTGGTGCCGCAGCAGCCGCCCAGAAGCTGGGCACCGCTATGGTGGCAGGAGAGGAGGATCTGGGCAAAATCATCAGGTGACATATCATACCGGGGAATGCCATTGGGATCAATGATGGGGTTGCCCGCATTGGGTTTACAGAGAATGGGAATACGGATGTCCCGGCAGAGCCTGCGTACCAGGTGGGGGGTCATCATATCCGCCGCCACGCAGTTGAAGCCCACCGCCGCGGCCCCGGCATGGGCCAGTTCCTGCAAAATGGGGGTGGCATCCTGCCCGGAGAAAAGCGCACCGTCCGGTGTCATGACAAAGCTGTACATCACCGCACCGGCGTTTTCCAGCTCCGCCGCAGTGAGGATCGCCTCTGCTTCCTGCTGATACATCAGTGTTTCCGCAACCAGAAGATCGGCTCCGCCATCCACAAGGCCTCGGATCTGGCGGCGGTAGTTTTCCACCAGCAGGTCAAAATGACATGGGTCGAAGCTGTCACAGAAGGCGGCCAGGGTGGTCAGATCCCCCGCAATCAGACATTCGGGAGCGGCGGAGCGGGACAGGGCCACCAGATGGGCGTTGACAGCTTCCGTCTGATTTTGCAGGCAAACCCGTTCCAGGGCCATGGGCTGGGCCTGGAAGGTGGGGGCGTAGAGGATCTGGCATCCGGCAGCGGCATAGGCACGCTGCAATGTGACCAGCGTTTCCGGGTGAGCCAGGATCCATTCTTCGGTGCAGCAGCCCCGGGGCATCCCCATGGCCTGTAAATTGGAGCCGGTGGCGCCGTCCAAAAAGGTAAGCCCGGTATGGATCTTTTCCTGAAGCTGTTCTTTTGTGAGCATGGCGTATCTCCTTTGCTTCTTGCTGGGGATATTATATGAGAAAAAGGGAAATAATGCAACAGCCATTGACCTTTTTCGAAAAATCTGCTACCATAATGAAAATGAAAAGGAGGGTTTTCTTATGAAAAAAACCGTATTGAGAGAATATGCCAGGCTGATTGCCCGGTGCGGCGTGAATGTTCAGAAAAATCAGACCGTTATGATCTTCGCAGGTCTGGATCAGCCTGAATTCGTGCAGCTGCTGGTGGAGGAATGCTACAAGGCGAAGGCCAAGGAAGTGATCGTCCAATGGGACTATCAGCCTCTGACGAAGCTGAAATACCGTTACGAGTCCGTTAAGACTTTGGGTACTGTCAAGGAGTGGGTCAAGGCCCGGCAGCAGTATTTCTGCGACGAGCTGCCTGCCCGGATCCATCTGGTCTCCGAGGATCCCGATGGCCTGAAGGGTGCCAACATGGAAAAGGCCGCCAAGGCCCGGAAGCTTAGCTATCCCATTCTGAAGCCCTATGTGGATGCCCGGGACGGCAAGCAGCAGTGGTGCATTGCGGCGGTCCCCGGCAAGGCCTGGGCCAAGAAGGTGTTCCCGGAACTGCGCACCAGCGCAGCGGTGGAAAAGCTGTGGGAGGCTATTTTGTTCACCTCCCGGGTCAATGAAGATCCGGTCAAGGCATGGGAGGAGCACAACGCCGACCTGAAGGCCCGGTGCGATTACCTGAACAGCCTGCACATTCGCAAGCTCCACTACACCGCGGCCAACGGCACGGAGTTGACCGTTGGCATGATCCCCCAGGCACGGTTCTGCGGCGGCAGCGAAACATCCCGCCAGGGCATTACCTTCAACCCCAATATCCCCAGCGAGGAGTGCTTCATCTCTCCCATGCGAGGGGAGGCAGAGGGCATTGTCTATGCCACCAAGCCCTTGAGTTACCAGGGTCAGCTGATCGAGAATTTCTGGATCAAGTTTGAAAACGGCAAGGCAGTGGAATCCGGTGCCGAAAAGGGTGCGGCACTGCTGGAGCAGATGCTGACCATGGACGAGGGCGCTGCCTATCTGGGCGAGTGTGCCCTGGTGCCCCAGGCAAGCCCCATTGCAGAAAGCGGCTTGCTGTTCTACGAAACCCTGTTTGACGAAAATGCTGCCTGCCATCTGGCAATGGGCGCAGGATTTGCCGACACCATTGAGGATTACCACAACAAGACTTTGGAAGAGTGCCAGAAGCTGGGTATCAATGATTCCATGATCCATGTGGACTTCATGATCGGCTGTGACACCATGAAAATCGATGCCATTTGCGACGATGGCAAGGTGGTCACCGTGTTCAATCGGGGCAATTGGGCATTTTAAGAAAGATTTCCAGAAAAATAACGAAAAAAATACTTGCATTCTTCATTTGGATGTGGTATGATATCCGGGCGATTAAAGATTGCTTAGGGCTACTATGCCCTTTTACATGATAAGAAAGAGGTGAACGAAATGAAGGAAGGTATCCATCCCAATTACGAACAGACTACCATTCGCTGTGCTTGTGGCAACGTCTTTACGACTGGCTCCACTAAGAAGGACATCCGTGTTGAAATCTGCTCCAAGTGCCACCCTTTCTATACCGGCAAGCAGAAGCTGGTTGACACCGGTGGACGGGTCGATCGCTTCAACAAGCGCTTTGGCATTAAGTAAGAGCAAAGTCCGCACTGCGTTATGCGTAGTGCGGACTTTTTTTATATTTTTCACGGAAAAATGTTGCTCGTATTGGGCTGTATGTGTTATAATGAATTAGATTGTGATCGTGTTTTTAAACGGAGGTTGCGATGGAAGAAAGATTTGATCAGCAGGTTTGCGAGCGGGCCGTTCTGGTGGGCCTGAATGCGGACTGCTTTACCAAGGAGCAGACAGCCACGGACGAGACACTGGAGGAGCTGGAAGACCTGCTGGAAACGGCTGGCGGCTTCTGCACCGGGAAAGTGCTGCAAAACCGCCACACCCCCGATTCCCACAGCTTCATTGGCGAGGGAAAGGCAGAGGAGGTTCGGATGCTGGTGGAAGCCACCGCATCCACCATGGTGGTATTTGACAACGAACTGTCCCCCGGCAATATCCGGGCGCTGGAAGAGATCATCGGCGTGACGGTATTGGACCGCAGCGCTTTGATATTGGATATTTTTGCCCAGCGGGCAAAGACAAAAGAGGGCCGCTTGCAGGTGGAGCTGGCCCAGTACAAATACCTGCTGTCCCGGCTTTCCGGCATGGGCAAGAGCCTGAGCCGCCAGGGCGGCGGCATCGGCACCCGGGGCCCCGGTGAGACCAAGCTGGAGTCTGACCGGCGGCACATCCGGGAACGCATTGTCCGGCTGCAAAGCGAGTTGGAGCAGGTGCGGCAGGTCCGGGCTGTGCAGCGGGAGCGGCGGATGAAAAACTCTGTCCCGGTGGTGGCCATCGTCGGCTATACCAACGCAGGCAAATCCACCCTGCTGAACCACCTGACCGATGCGGGGATCCCCGCTAACAACCGGCTGTTTGATACCCTGGATACCACGTCCCGGGTGCTGAATGTGTCGGATAATCTGGATGTGATCCTGACTGATACCGTTGGCTTTATCGCAAAGCTACCCCATCATCTGGTGGAGGCGTTCCATGCCACACTGGAAGAGTTGGAATATGCGGATGTTCTGATGCACGTTATCGATTCCGCGGACCCCAACCGGGAAGAGCACATCGCCGTGGTGGACAAGCTCATCGGTAAGCTGGCCAAGGCCGAGACCCCGGTGCTGCGCTGCTACAACAAGGCGGACCGGGTGGAAAAGACCGATATCCCCCTGGGGGAAGATGTGGTGGCCATTTCAGCCAAGTTCGGCATGGGCATGGAGGAACTGAAAAAGGCCATTGAAAATGCCCTGGGCCACAGCCGCCACCACATCGTGGTGACGCTGCCCTACTCCATGGGCGGCATGGTGGAGACGCTCCACAGTGGCGCCCAGGTCATCAGTGTGGACTATACCGGGGAGGGGATCGTGGTGGAGACCATCGTTGACCCCATCCTCTATGGAAAATTAAGAAACTATATTACAAAGGAGTGCTGATCTTGGACGAATACCTGGTTCCGACCCAATTCGGTGAAGACGAATTTATTGAGAAAAAATCCCGCTTCATCGGCAGGGCCTGGCCGGTAGAGACCGAGGAGGAGGCACTGGAAAAGATCCAGGCCATGAAAAAGCAGCACTATGATGCCACCCACAATTGCTGGGCCTACATCATCAAGGACGGGGCGGTGCGGTTTTCCGATGACGGTGAGCCGGGCGGTACCGCCGGGATGCCCATGCTGCAAGTGCTGCAGCGGGAGGGGCTTTACAATGTGGTGTGCGTGGTGACCCGCTATTTCGGCGGCATTCTGCTGGGCGCCGGAGGGCTGGTGCGGGCCTACACCAGAGGCGCAAAGATCGCCGTGGATGCGGCGGGAAAATCCATGAAGCGGGTGTGGACGGTGCTGTATGTGCCCTGTCCTTACAGCTATTACGAGCGGGTGAAGATCGAAGTGGCTGCCTTTGGCGGCATCATCCGCAATACGGAGTTTACTTCCGAAGTGGAGCTGGAAATACTGCTGCCCCAGGGGCAGGCGGAGCCATTTGTGGAAAAACTGACGGACATGAGCGCTGCCACCATCGAAGCAATGGAGACAGGGCAGGAATACCGGGCATTTCCCATTGAAGCATAAGGAGAGGTTTGTATGACTGTTCGGGAAGAATTGGAATTTTTGGAGCATCGGCGGCTGAATCCGCTGGCAACATTTTCGGATGAAAGCCAGGGACGGCCCATGCCGGAGGAACCGGAAGAGGAGGATGTGCGTACCTGCTTCCAGCGGGATACGGACCGGATCATCCATTCCAAGGCCTTTCGCCGGCTGATGCACAAGACCCAGGTGTTTTTGCGCCCGGAGGGGGATCATTACCGCACCCGGATGACCCACACCATCGAAGTTTCCCGGATCGCCCGTACCATCGTTCGGGCACTGGCGCTGAACGAGGATCTGACGGAAGCCATCGCCCTGGGCCATGACCTGGGCCATACCCCTTTCGGTCATGCGGGAGAAGCGGCGCTGTCCGCCTGTCTGGGTGTGCCCTTCCGGCACAACGAGCAGAGCCTGCGGGTGGTGGATATGCTGGAAAAAAACGGAAAGGGACTGAACCTTTCCTACGAAGTCCGCATGGGCATTCTGGGCCACACCGGCGCATACATCCCTGAAACGCTGGAGGGTCAGGTGGTGCGCCGCTCCGATCAGATCGCCTATGTCAACCATGACATTGACGATGCGGTGCGGGCGGGTATTTTGACCAATGAGGATATCCCGAAGGAGATATCCGATGTTCTGGGCGTGACCCACAGCCAGCGGATCAATACGCTGGTATGCGACCTGATCCAGGTGTCCCGGGAAGCGGGCACCATCTGCCTGTCCCCCCAGGTGGAAAATGCTCTGGCATCTTTGCGGTCGTTTATGTTCGACCGGGTGTACTATAACCCCATCGCCAAGGGGGAGGAGGGCAAAGCCAAGGAGATGCTCTCTCGTCTGTATGAATATTACACGACCCACCCCGAAGGGCTGCCGGAGGATTTTCAGCCCCAGTTGACCTTCGATGGCATGGAGCGTACCGTATGTGACTACATTGCGGGGATGACGGATAAGTACGCCGTGGACAAATATACGGAGATTTTTATTCCCATGGGCTGGAATGTCCGGGGATGATGTGCTATAATAACACGTTGAGGTGATCGGAATGAACAAGATCAAGGTGATGAAATGGGCGCTGCCTGCTCTGTCGATGTCCGCCATGACATTTGAACTGCTGCCCGGCAGTGTTGGGTATTTCGCAAAAGATCTGGTATCGGCCCCGGAGACGGCGGTTTATAATTTCTTTACGGTGAAGGCGGAGAGCGTAGCTGCTTCCTGTCTGCCCCTGGCGGGGATCGTGACCTTTGCGGTGCTGGTGCTGGCACTGGTGGCAGTCTGCTTTCGGCAAGCGGGACTGTACAAAACCGTTAGCTGGTGCTGTCTGGCTGCCGCAGCTTTGGCGGCGGCACCCTATGTGGTTGTGTCGGAGGATGTCTTTTTGCAGCCCAATGTGGTGGTGATCCTGCTGTTGACCGGTTGCTGGCTGCTGGCAATGTCCCTGTCCAAAAACGGTGGGCAGGCACAGGAGGAAAAGAAACAGGGCCGCAGACTGTAACATCAAAAAAATAATCTGAAAGGAGGCAGTTTTATGGCATTCCCAGCATCATTTATCGACGAATTGGTGGCCCGGAATCCCATTGAGGATGTGGTGGGCCAGTATGTGAATTTGCGCAGATCCGGTGCGAATTTGTTCGGATTGTGCCCGTTCCATGGGGAGAAAACTGCCTCTTTTTCCGTTGCCCCGGATAAGGGGATCTATTACTGCTTCGGCTGCCATAAAGGCGGCGGCGTGATCAACTTCCAGATGGAAGTGGAGGGGCTGAGCTATCCCGATGCTGTCCGTGCCCTGGCAAAGCGGGCGGGAATGCAGGTGCCGGAGGATGAGCAGTACCAGTCCCGGTATCGGCAGCAGGAGCGGCTGTGGGCGCTGCACAAGGAAGCGGCACGGTTCTTCCACAGCCAGCTGTATGCCCCGGTGGGAAAAACGGCGCTGGAATATGCCCTGGGCCGGGGTATGAGCAAGCACATTTTGACGACCTTTGGAGTTGGCTATGCGCCGGACAGCTGGGACGGCTTGATCCGGGCTATGAAAGCCAAGGGCTATACCCACCAGGAATTGGTGGATTCGGGTCTTGTGACCGTTTCCCAGAAAGACAATACCAAGATATTTGACCGCTTCCGGGATCGGCTGATGTTCCCCATCATCGATGTCCGGGGAAATGTCATTGCCTTTGGCGGGCGCATCATCAAAAAGGATGACAATGCCGCCAAATATTTGAACTCCCCGGAAACCATGATCTTCAACAAGCGGAAAAATCTGTTTGGCCTGAATTTGGCAAAGAAAAGCAAAGAAAATTCCCTCATTCTGGTGGAGGGCAACATCGATGTGGTGGCTCTGCACCAATATGGGTTTGACAATGCGGTGGCATCCCTGGGCACCAGCCTGACGGAGGAGCAGGCAACACTGATGACCCGCTACGCCGAGCAGGTGATCCTCATTTACGATGGGGACAAGGCGGGGCAGAACGCGACCCAGCGGGCCATCCCCATTTTGGAAAAGGCGGGTCTTCAGGTGAAGGTCCTGCAGCTGCGGGATGCCAAAGACCCGGACGAATTTCTGAAAAAATTTGGTGCGGACAAGTTCCGGCTGCTGCTGGAGGAATCCTCCAACCGGGTGGAATATCAGCTCAATGCCATCGCACGGCAGTATGATCTGAACGAAGATGACCAAAAGGTGAAATATTTGCAGGCATCAGCGGACCTTATTGCCACCTTGGGCAGCGCTGTCCAGCGGGAGGTCTATGCGGGCAGAGTGGCGGAGAAGGCGAAGATCAGCATTGATGCCATGAAGTTGGAGATCGACCGGGCGGTGAAGCGCCGTCAAAACCGGGAAAAGAAAAAGCAGGAGAAGATCGACCTGGCACCTGCCCAGAATTTGCAGCCCAAGAGCCGCAATATTCGCTATGACAATATGAAATCAGCTATGGCGGAAGAAACGATCATCGCCCAGACACTGCTGGAGCCGGCGCTGCTGTCCAAATGCGGCGCATTGAAGCCGGAGTGTTTCTCGGTGCCCTTGCTGGGTCGGGTGTTTGATCAGCTGCAGCAGCGCTATGGGCAGGGCCATGAAGTCAGCCTTGCGGTGCTGGAAAATTTGGAGCCGGAGGAGATGTCCCACATGGTGGGGGTACAGCAGCGGCATCAGGGCCCGGTGAGCGAGCGGGCGTTCCAGGATTGCGCTGCCATCGTCATGGGGGAGCATCAAACCGCCACCGTCAGCTCCGAGGATGATATCATGGCCATGCGAAACAGGCTGAAAGAAAGAAAAGGACTCAAATGATGACAGATCTGCTCACAACGGAAACCTCGGCTCCGGTTGCTGCCGGAGAAGATGATGTGCGGCAATATTTAAATGAGATCCGCCGCTATCCACGGCTGACCCCGGAGCAGGAGCGGGATCTGGCCCGGCGCTGTGCGGAGGGGGACGAGGAGGCCATCCGGCAGATGGTCAATTCCAATCTGCGACTGGTGGTGTCCGTGGCCCGGGAATATGCCGGGCGGGGCGTACCGCTGATGGATCTAATCCAGGAGGGGAGTATCGGCCTGCTGGCGGCGGCGAAGAAATTTGACTATACTCTGGAATTTCGCTTTTCTACATACGCCACCAAGTGGATACGCCAGGGGGTGACCCGGTATCTGCTGAACCATGCCAATCTCATCCGGGTCCCGGCCCATACGGCGGAGCGCATCCGTAAAGTGGCACAAATGCGTGCCCAGCTGATGCAGCAGAAAGGACACGAACCGGGGGAAGCGGAGCTGGCTCAGGCCTGTGATCTGAGCGTTGCCAAGCTGCGCCAGCTGATGCAGCTGCACCCGGAGATATGCTCCCTGGATGCGCCCATCGGAGAGGAAGATGGCACCGTCGGAACCCTTTTGAAAGATGAACAGGCACCGCAGCCCTATGAGACACTGGTGCGGGAGGAGCTGAACCAGACCATGGACAATCTGCTCCAAATGCTCAACCAGCGCCAGCGGGAGGTCGTGCAGCTGCATTTCGGACTGGATGGGGGTCAGGGCCTTTCTTTGGAGGAAATAGGAAAAAAGATGGGTATTTCCAAGGAACGGGCCAGACAAATCGAGCGCCAGGCCATTGAAAAATTGCAAAAATTGGGCGCAAGCATGGGACTGGAGGACTATTTGGAATGAATGATTTGGATTTTTCCTTTGAACAGGCTCCCTGGGAAGTGGAGATATCCCGACTTCAGCCGGGCAGTCAGATAGATGCGGTGCATTTTCTGACCATGATGGAGTCGGAGCCGGAGGATATACTGGAAGAAGCGCTGGCACTTTTGGAAGAAAAACAGTGCCTTTTGAATATCGACGGCTTGACCGGCATTCTGGGCAGCGGCGACCTTGCCCTGCGCCTGCGGCTGGAAAAGGATCTGGTGGAGAAAAAGCACTTGCTGGAGGGGCTGGAAGAGAATGACCCCCTGCGGCTGTATCTGGAGGAAATCGCCGGACTTCCTGCCTTTGGGGATGTGCGCCTTTTGACCCGGGAATATCTGGAGGGCAACGAAAAAGTTACCCAGCAGCTGACGAATCTGATGCTGCACCGGGTGGTGGAGCTGGCATTTGAACTGGCGGGCCGGGGCGTGCTGCTGATGGATCTGATCCAGGAGGGCGGCCTTGCCCTGTGGCAGGCCATTCTTGCCTACCGGCAGGGTGATTTTGAAAGCCATTGCGAGGGCTATATCCGCCGGACCATGCACAAGGCACTGGCTCTTCAGGCCAGGGACTTTGGTGTAGGGCAGCGGATGCGCCAGGCCATGGAGGATTACCGGGCTGTGGATGAACGGCTGTTGGGTGATCTGGGCCGAAATCCCACGGTGGAGGAGATCGCATTGGAGCTGCACATGAGCGTCCAGGAGACGGTGCAGGTGGCGGATATGCTGGAAAATGCCCGGCGCATGAAGCGTGCCAAGCAGGAACCGGAGCCGGAGGAAGAAGAACTGGCTGAAACCCAGGCGGTGGAAGATACCGCCTATTTCCAGATGCGCCAGCGGATCGAAGAACTGCTGAGCAATCTGGAGGAACAGGACGCAAAATTGCTGACTTTGCGCTACGGTCTGGAAGCGGGATTGCCCCAGAGCGCGGCGGAAGTGGGAAAACAATTGGGCATGACAGCGGAAGAAGTCACCGCCCGGGAAGCAGCGGCCCTTGCCAAGCTGCGTAATGAAGGATAAAGAGAGGTTAAAATCATGGCTAAAACTGTTGCCATCGCCATCGACGGCCCCGCAGGTGCCGGTAAAAGCACCATCGCCCGGCGTGTTGCCGCACAACTGGGATACTATTATGTGGACACCGGTGCCATTTACCGCACCGTTGCCTATTTCATGGATCTGTGGGGTGTCAGCCCCAAGGATGTGGACGGTGTAGAGCGCTACATCGATGAGCTGACCATTGAGATCTGCTACGATGAAGAGGGCGCCCAGCACATGATCATGAACGGCATGGACGTGACCAATGACATTCGCACCAGCGAGATCTCCCAGAAAGCATCTCTGATCTCCGCCCATGCGGTGGTCCGGGAGGTGCTGCTGGATATGCAGCGGGAAGTGGCCCGGCAGCACAATGTGGTCATGGATGGACGGGACATCGGTACGGTGGTCCTGCCCGATGCCCAGGTGAAGATCTTCCTGACTGCGTCACCGGAAGTGCGGGCCAAGCGCCGCACCGACGAGATGATCGCCAAGGGGCAAAAGGCCAAGTATGAGCAGATCCTCAAGGACATCCAGCAGCGGGATTATCAGGACACGCACCGGGCCATCGCTCCCCTGAAAATGTGCCGGGATTCTGTGAAGGTGGATACCTCTGATATGGATATCGACCAGGTGGTGCAGACCATTCTGGACATCACCGCCAAGAAGGTAAGCGTATGAGTACCCAGGTCGCAAAAAGTGCCGGATTTTGCTTCGGTGTCAGCCGGGCCGTGGAGACAGTGGAAAAAGCTGCTGCGGAGGGCAAGCAGGTGGTGACTCTGGGCCCCATCATCCACAACCGCCATGTGGTGGAGCGCTTCGATGAGATGGGCATCCGGGTCATCAACACCCCCGAGGAAGCGAAACCCGGTATGACGGTGATCATCCGCTCCCACGGCGTATCCAGAGATGTGGTGGACCGGCTGGAGCGGCAGGGTGTCGAGATCATCGATGCCACCTGTCCCTTTGTCAAGCGCATCCATGGGATCGTGGAAAAGGCGGAAGCGGAGGGAACACTGCCCATCATCATCGGCACCCGCAGCCACCCGGAGGTGGAGGGGATCGCCGGCTGGTGCGGCAATTGCCGGATCTTTGAAACACCGGAGGAATTGGAAAATTGGGCGAAAAGCGGCGAAATTTCCAGTGATACCCCCCTGTGTATGGTCAGCCAGACCACTTCCACGGAATTATTATGGAAAAAAAGCGTAGAAATCGCAAAAAAACAGTTTACTAACTTGAAAATTTTTGATACAATATGTAAAGCAACGGAATTTAGGCAGAGGGAAGCCGCAACTTTGAGCGCTTCCAGTCAGGCAATGGTCGTGGTGGGAGACGCAAAAAGCTCCAATACCGGGCGGCTTGCCATGATCTGCCGGGAACACTGCGAAAAGGTCGTGCTGGTGGACAATGCGTCCGAGCTGAATAAGGACTTTTTTGCGGGGTTGTCTGATGTTGGAATCACGGCTGGCGCATCTACGCCGGCGTGGATAATAAAGGAGGTCAATAAGACTATGAGCGAAATTATCAATGCTGATGCTGTGCAGGAGGAAAACTTCGAGGAACTCCTGGAGCAGTCCATCAAGACTTTAAATACAGGAGATAAGGTTACTGGCATCGTTACCGGAATCGGCAACACCGAGATCCAGGTCGATCTGGGCACCAAGCACGCCGGCTACATTCCCTACGACGAAGTTAGCGCCGATCCTTCTGTGAAGCCTGAGGACATTCTCCATGTGGGCGACGAGATCGAGGTCTTCGTTGTGCGCGTCAACGACCAGGAAGGCACCGTGCAGCTGTCCAAGAAGAAGCTGGACGGCCTGAAGATCTGGGACGACATGGGCACCTATGTGGAAGAGAAGACCACCATTGAGGGTGTCATCACCGAAGAGAACAAGGGCGGCCTGGTGGCTACCGTGAAGGGCATCCGGGTGTTCATCCCCGCTTCCCAGTCCGGCGTTGCCAAGGGCGGCGATATGTCCGCTATGCTGGGCAAGACCGTGCAGCTGAAGGTCACCGAGGTCAACCGTGCCCGCCGCCGTGTCATCGGCTCCATCCGTGCCGTGAACGCTGAGACTCGCAAGGCTAACCAGGAGAAGATCTGGGCTGAGATCGAAGAGGGCAAGAAGTACCATGGTACTGTCAAGTCCCTGACCTCTTACGGCGCATTCGTGGACATCGGCGGTGTGGACGGCATGGTTCATGTTTCCGAGCTGAGCTGGAACCGCATCAAGAACCCCGCCGAGGTCGTGAAGGTCGGCGACGAGATCGACGTTTATGTCATCTCCTTCGACACTGAGAAGCACAAGATCTCTCTGGGCTACAAGACCGCTGAGATGAATCCCTGGAACCAGTTCATGACCAGCTACAATGTTGGTGATGTGGTGGATGCCAAGATCGTCAAGCTGATGACCTTCGGCGCTTTCG
>CAZVAB010000024.1:0-12447 GCA_964625045.1 uncultured Oscillospiraceae bacterium
GAAACTGTAAAGTAGGATTTTTACTTGTATTTTTCCCAGGCCCTTGCTATAATACTTTGGGAACACTGTTTCCAAAATTGCGCTGTATCCTCGTCAGGAGGAACGGCAGCAGGAGGTAAAAAGAATATGAAAACCACAAACCGGTTCGACACCCGGCGTTTGGTGATCCTTGCCATGCTCACCGCCATTTTGCTGGTCATGTCCTACACGCCTCTGGGGTATCTGAACATCGGTCCCCTGGCCATTTCCCTGAACATGATCCCGGTAGCTATTGGTGCGGTGTCACTTGGCCCCAAGGCAGGCGCCTTTCTAGGGGGCGTTTTCGGTGTCACCAGCTGTCTGCAATGTCTGGGCATTGGCGGAACCAGCGCCATGGGCGTGATCCTTTTCGAGATCAGCCCGGTGCGCACCATCATCCAGCGGCTGTTCACCCGCATTCTGGCGGGTCTTCTTTCCGGCTGCCTTTTCGCTGCCATGCGAAAGCTCACCCATCACGCTATTTCCTACTTCGTCACCGGCTTCTGCGCCGCACTGCTGAACACGCTGCTGTTCATGCTGGCTCTGGTGCTGCTGTTTGGCAATACCGAATATCTGCAATCGCTCATTGGCGGGCGCAATATTCTGGCATTCATCTGCACCTTTGTGGGAGTGAACGCCCTGGTGGAAATGCTCACCGCCACCGCAGCTGTCGGCATCATCTGCAAATCACTGGAAAAGACCAAGATCATAGGGGGAAATTAACGATATGCTTCTTGCCATTGACATCGGCAATACCAATCTGGTGATCGGCTGCATAGAGGGGGATCAGATCCTCTTCAAAGCCCGCATCGCAACGGACTATAACCGCACCTCCGACCAGTACGGCGTGGAGATCAAGAACATGATTGAAGCCTACGGCGTAAACATTTTCGACATTGACGACTGCATCATTTCCTCCGTCGTGCCTCCGGTGTTCAACTCCGTAAAAACCGGTATTTACAAGGTCACGGGCCTGCAGCCCATGGTGGTTGGCCCCGGCCTGAAAACCGGGCTGAACATCCACATGGATGTGCCCAGCCAGGTGGGCAGTGACCGGATCGTCATTGCCGTGGCCGCTCTGGCGGAATACGCAGCACCCCTGATCCTCATGGATCTGGGTACCGCCACCACCATCGAAGTGGTGGAGCCGGAAAACAAATACATCGGCGGCATCATCTTCCCCGGTGTCCGGGTCTCTCTGGACGCACTGACCAGCCGGGCTGCGCAGCTGCCGGGCATCAGCCTGGATCAGCCCAAGCAGGTCATCGGCAAGAACACGGTGGACTGTATGCGCAGCGGCATGATGTATGGCACCGCCGCCATGCTGGACGGCCTGATCGAGCGCATTGAGGAAGAACTGGGCCACCGGGCCACCATCATCGCCACCGGCGGCATGGCCCAATTCGTCGCTCCCCTTTGCAAGCGGGAGATCATTCTGGACAAGGATCTGCTTCTGAAGGGTTTGAACGAGATCTACAAAAAGAACAAAAAAGCCTGACTTTGCTGCTCTTCGGGATATTCCGAAGAGCGGCATTTTTCATCCAAGAAAATGCGCCCATCCGTCTTGGATGGGCGCGATCTTCACTTTTCCCCTTTTTTCCGATACTTTCCCAGAGACAGCAGGAACAGTCCCCCCAAACTCACCACTGTCATTGCCTTGGCGGCGGTGAGCAAAACCGGATCGCCGGTTTTGGGCGGTGTGGGGTCATCTGTCTCAATGGGCAATTCCTCCACCTTAAACTCCCAATCGATGTAACCAACGGCTGCCTGGAATTCGTTACCCATTTCCAGTGGCACTTCCAGTGTCACATCCAGATCCACCTTGCCCCCGGAATACAGCGTTCCCAGAAGCACCCAGTCGGTCATGCCGGCGGTCTGATTCGCCGCTGCATCAAACATCTGGGGCATTTCATTGCCGCTGGATTTAGAAACCGTCAGCCGCAGCTGGGACAGGAACGCCTCAGAGCCTGCCTGCGCTCCCTTGGAGCGGACATAGAGCTTCACTTTCACACCGTTTGACGCATCATTTTTCACAGTGATCTTTTGGGTCAGCCGGTCACCGGGCATCACATTTTTCAGATCCGTGAACAGATCCGTGGGCGACAGGCGGCTTCCCGGCGCAAAAACAAACCGATTCGCCTGCCCCTCATAAGTGACAGTCCCCGCAGCCAGTGCGGTGGCGGGCAGCCCCATGACCACAGCCAGGGAAAGCAGCAATACCAACAATCTTCTTGCTCCTTTTTTCATGTCCCGGACACCTCCTTTTTGATCACGAGTTTGGTATCCTCCACTTTGTCAACACCGCTGCTCCACTTTGTCGTCACCGCAGTCTCTGGGCTTGCCTGAATGGACGATGCCAGAATCTCCACCGAAAGCCAGTACCCTTCAGGGCCTTCTTTCAGTGCGGCGCACTCTTGGATGAGTATTCCCGTTGTTTCTCCCGCCGCCACCGGCTTCTTGTAATACCAGAAGCCGTCCGTCTCGCAGTATTCCCAGTCCGTTTTCGAGGGGAAGGTCATGGTGTAATCCGTGTCTTCTATGGGCTTTTGGGCATGGACGTTCCTTCCATCCCCGGTGACCCAGGAGATCACCAGTGCTGCCCGGATATAGCTTTCCACATCACCGGTATTTTTTATGGACACATCCGTCTTCTTTTCCCCGTCAAATTTTTCTACGATCCCGCAGTCCGCCTTTGAACCAAGGAACACATTGACCAGTGACGGCGTGCTTGTCACCAGGTATGCGACCGTTGTGCCCACCGCCGCTGCCAGCAAAAGGGTCAGTCCAAGGAACAACGCCAGTGTCTTCACCCGGCGGCCGTGCTTTCTCTCATTGCTTTGGAATGCTTTTCCCATGAATGATCCCTCCTCTCTTAGCATTTGCCTTTAAAGATATTCTGCTTGTAATCATTGCCATCCAGCCAGGAGCCATCTGTCCGGTTATTCTTCATGGTGACATTGTTGGCGGCTCCCGCTACCAGCTTGATTTCCTGAGCTTCAACTTCATAGCGCCAGCTCCAATCGCTCACTTCATGGACGGTATAGGTTCCAAGCTGCAAGCCCTTGATGGTCACACTGCCGTTTCCAACAATGACCACCTGATGCTGATAACCATTGGGGCCGGTGACCAGGAAGACGAAACTCTGATGCGTATCGATATCCTGGCCCCCCATCTTGGTAATGGTCAGATCCGCCGTATCCGGGATGAATTTTGCGTAATAGGTGGTTTGCTGGTAGGCATCTTTCCCGTCGATCGTCGTGCTCTTCCGGGGCTCGATCTTTCCACCCGTGACCCAATCTGTCGGCACGGCCTGGGTACAATCTTCATCCAAATACCAGCCGGCAAATCGGAAGCCGCTCTCTGCCACAGCCGTGGACCCCGCAGCCGTTCCCGTGAATGTATACACTGTTTCCCTTTCAGGTGTCACCGAGCCGAAGTTAGTCGCCCCTGTTGGGCCAACCGCCACATAATCAATGGTGTTTTTCTGTTCCTCATAGTAAAAAGTGATGATGTTCAGCCTTGGGGTGCTTCCCGTCTCGATCTGAATGGGCAATGTAACACTGGAGGGGGCCACCTTGCAATACCCCGGAATGTCGATAGCCGTTTCGGTGATGGACTGGCCGAACACACCAATTCCATTCTTGGGATCACGCAACACCTTACCGCTCCCCTGCTCCAAATATCGCACCTGATAGGGGTAGCTATTGGGGATATAATACAAATTGATCTCCAGGCCATTTTCCGTCAATTTCGCACCCGCTGTGGTAATATCTGTCACCTCTTCCCCATCGACCACATACTTGATCTCCTTGTAGGTATAGCCGGAGATTGTCATTGGGCTGGCGGTGTAGCGGATCCCAATGTCACCGATTGCTTGGGAAGATGCGTAATTCTCCCAGCTTTTACCGTCGCTGCCCTGGGTATAGTGGGTAATGGTGTAGAAGGCGTGGGAATCATCTTCGGTGTAGTAGAAGTACAGGACATTTTCTCCATCAGCCGTCACCACCAGACGCTTTTGATACGCATCCGGCATATAGTCCTGGATCTTCTTAAATGTCTCCGTGACCACCGCCTTGCGGTTATCCGAAACGACCTTATCTTCAATAAGATTCTTTCCAGTCTCTTTTTCCAAATACTTGACTGTATAGGGAACGGCATTCACGAGGACATACTCAAATACCACTGTCAAATCCTCGCTGTTAATATCCAGCAGCAGGGATTTGGATTTCACCGTCGGAAAATACCCCTCCTGGTAGCCTTCCTTTAATTCCGTACCGCCTTTTGGCTCAACAGTCTTGGTGGTGCCCGCCAGACCGGAACTAACCGTTCTCTCTGCGATCTCCGTGTCCGAACCCTTAAGTTTGTAGATCACGGTATACTCCTTGAGGGTATTGGAAGACCATTTGCCATAAACCTGCAGATTTTTCCGCACTTCCATATTGGCAAAATCAAATGCCTTTTCCTGTCCGTTTTCCTGATAGAACCAGCCCACAAAGGTATAGCCTCCGTTTTGCGGTTCAGCAGGTTCCGGTGTCAGCTTAGAGCCATGGAGCACCGTTCGATCTGGATGACTTTCCAGCTTTTTCCCGGCTTCATACGCTGCCGCATCCAGGTAGAATGTCACGGTGCGCTCCACCGGGACCCATTTTGCATAGAGGATAATGTCATTGGCGGGCATTTTCTTCCCGTTCAATTCATATTCCGCTCCGGTACACTGGGGATTTTGATACCAGCCGCCAAATTTCACCGATCCCGGCTCATAGGCTGCAGGAACCTCCGGCACATAATCCGCATATTGGCCCAAAGGCGCTTCGTATTTGACAGTCTCGTTCTTTACCGCATTGTATCCATCATGGAAGGTCAGGGTGTAACTGTTGCGGGTATAATAGAATTTCGCACCATGAAAGGCCTCCTGGTTTGCTGTGCCGTATTTGTATGTAAAGCCCTCTATCTCCACCTTATCCTCCTGGGTGACTACCAATCTGCCGTCATATATGACCTTACTGGTGTACAGCAGCGTGTCTCCCTCACCGTCCAGGCTCTCACCATAGTAGTGCGCAGTGTGGGTGCTTCCGTCACTGCTATTTGCATAATAGGTGCGGTTTTCGCTGGGCATTTTATCGAGAAATCCCGTCCACGGGCCCTGTCCTGACTTCTGCGTGCTCCACAATGCCGTCCCAGACTTGTTGTTTTTCTCCTCAAACTTGGAACGGATATCGCGTCCCCATTTTCCCTGAATGGTACCATAGTCATCACTTTCGGAATTCGCCTTACGGAAGTGCAGCGTAAACTCCGTCCGGTCATAATAGACATTGACCACACTGGAACCATCCGCCGCCACCTTGATGGTATCGGATTTTATGAACTTCCACAGTTTGCTGTCCAAGCCTGCTCCTTGCTCATAGCACCCAGAATGATGGGTATGGGCTTCCTTGCCGCAGCCATAGCAGTCTCCCCCATGGCTATGGGCTTCAGTTGTGCAAGACAGCTGATAGCAAGCCTCCCCATGGGTATGGTTGCTTTCTTCCTTTCCACAAGTCGTAGGTGCAATGCTCCCGCTGGCGGTGCTGCCAGAGTAGTGATACCAAAGACCGCCGATGTAGATCAGTTCTTGATATACCCAATGATCATAAACCATGCCGTTTGATGGGTTGCTAGGAAGGCGGGTATAAACCGACTGCTGTGCTCCAACCCCATCATAGCACCCCGTCCCATGGCTATGATTCTCCACCTCACAGATCTTCGTATAGCAGCTGCCGCCAATTGCAGAGTGGCTATGCGCTTCTTTTCCGCATTTCAAACATTGTGTCTCATGGATATGAACTTCCTTGCCGCATATCAACATTTCACCCTCAGTATAGGTAAACTCCTTTCCCGGCTTCAAGTGCAGCACCTTGGTATGTTCCGCCAAGTAGGAATAATCCTCGTCGTTTCCATTTTCTCCCCAGAATACCACCGTCACCTTGGCGGTATCCGCCGGTGTCCAGAGGGCGTAATAGGTTCTGTTTCCGGCGGGCATGGTCTGCGGCAGTTTTGTTGCGCTGCCGCTCTCCGTTTCTGCCCATCCGCCGAATGTGTAGCCCGCCTTTTGCGGCTGTGCAACAGTGCCGATCTCCGCACCGTAGCGAACATAGACAGGCTCCGTTCCATAGCCCCCATCCAGTTGGAACTTCGTCAGGTAGTAGTAACGGTCATAGTAGATATCAATGACCGTAGAGCCATCCGCCGCAATCTCGGGCCGTTCATAGATCAGTGCGTAAAAGCCATCATAGCTTTTCGCCAGTTCCGGCACCTGGGAGCCGGTCAAGCCCTGTTTTTCCTCCGTTGCATTCAGGATATACTGGTCATCGTTCACATTTTGCTGATAGTGACGCACAATGTAATTGACATTTGTTGGCTTATAAGTCACCAAGATGGTCACATCATTGTTGACACTGGTGTAATTCAAATCAATGGAATTTTGCTGTGTTTCCCCCACATAGGGCAAGTATCCCTGCACAGTGGGAAAGTTGACGGTGGTGGAAAAGCTGGTGCCCTCCGCCAATGTTGCGGTGTAGGAATCACCTGCAATTGTGTTATCTTCAAACCGGTATTGGATCACGATATCATAGGTCTTTTTGACATCTTCCGTTTCCTGAAGCGCTCTGACCTCATCATCCGGGTCATGCTGGGCAGATACAGCACCCGCCATGACCCGGGGCGCAGCGCTGTGTACCCCGGGCTGCTCCACCGGAGCATTTTCGACAGTCACCGTGACCCCATTGGAGTAGATGGTCGCTTCCCCCACAGGGGTAAATCGGCAGCGAATGGTTGCCTGCCCGTCTTGAAGCATCGTTGCGATCATGGCATAGCGCAGGTTCAGATCCCCCGCCGTGGAGCCAACGATATTGGCCCAGGTATCCTTAGAGATCTGGATCTGCCACTGATATGTACCGGATGCGCTGTTTTTCAGCAACGCGCTGACCAAAACCGTCTCATTCTCCTGCAGTGTCACCTGAGAAACGGGGCTGCCCCCGCTGTATACCTCCAATTCCCCGCCGGATGCCCGCACCTGAAACAGCGGCAGCAAGCCCAAAAGCATTGCGGCACACAGGCACAGGGAAAGTATTTTCTTCAACATCCGCTATCCCTCCTTAGTTTTTCTGAGGCCATCCGGCGGCCTCCCAAACCGTTTCCCCATTGTTGGCAACCTGGGTCGCCTGGGCGCTGATCTGGATGTTTACACGGCTGTTTTGGTACAGATTACCCATTTCCTTGGAAAAATGCACCTGGGTGAACAAAGGAGTAGTCATCTCTCCGGGGGCCAAAATATGGAGATAGTAGTAATAGCCGTCCTTTTCCGTCCAGTTTTCCGTGTCGATGTCACAGCTGATCAGGGACGTGTCCGCTTCCCCCTCCTCTATGGCAAGGGCAATGACCTTCTCCACTTCCAGACGGACCCAGGCTGCTTCCCCGCCCACATTTTCCACCTGAACGATCTTGGAAACATCCCCGCCGGGCATTGCGTGCAGCGCATCCTCAAAGGGCACTGTTTCCCCGCCCTCCTCCGTCACCGCCCATTCCCGCAGGGAAATTTTGATATTTCCAGCGGTGATGACATTGGTTGCCGTATCCACATAAGTAAAGTAGGCAAGGCTTCCGGCGGCGAGCGTTGCCACGCAAATCACCAGAATTGACAAAATGAACAGTTTTCGTTTCATGATCCATGCTCCTTCCATGCTGATATTTGTGTTTCTTGAAAATATACATTATGATCCTTCTGACCATATCACAGCACCCGCTTTCTTCGGGTACTCTGATATGGCCCGCCATGGCTTCCACTGGCGCACGCCCTTGTGGGCGTGCGCCAAAATGGGCTGTTCGCTTGCTATTCGGTCAGGTCTTCCCGTTTCCTTAGGAAATATTGCCCCAGGCAGTCTTTACATCAATGGTTGCGGTGCCATTATAGAGCTGGGATGCGTAGGCGGTGATGGTCAGGGTCGGACGAGCGGCAAGTTCTGCTGCGGCAGCATCAGTATTGGTCTTTCCATCTGCGTCAACGCCGTCAATGGCACTCATCATTTCCTTTGTCACAGTGTTCTTGACACTCACTTTGTCGCCCTTCAAAACGCTGTATGCTGTACCGATTTCATTCGCTGTTCCATCAACCACACGGTAGTAAACACCCGTAACACCTGTAACGCCAGTCAGCGCAGTCCAGCCGGCAGCCATTTCATAGGTCAGGTAATTATCAAAATTCGAGGATTTTTCCAGCTTTACAAACAGATAGCATTTTTCAGAGCCCGCCAGGACAGTCGCCTTGGGATCTTTGCTAATGCTGCTCCCCGGAACCATCTTGTAAGTGCCGCCGGTGGTTTCTTTCAATTCCACTTTGATATCACTGGTGGTAAAGGTATTGACCACCGTCTCGGATTTTGCAGTCAACCAGGCAAGCGTTCCGCCCACCGCAGCGGTCAAAACCAATGCCAGAGCCAAAATCAGTGCTACATTCCGTTTTTTCATCCTTATTTACCCTCCTCAAGATTAGTTGTAAGCTGCCCAGGCCGCAGTTGCATCGCTGAATCCTGCCGCCTGAATGGCGTGAGCCTGAATGGTGATCGTCATTCCCTTAAAACTCTCCAGCTCCCCATTTGTGATGGTGCCGGGAAGGGTAATTTTCTGGAACAAGGCAGGCAGCTTCACATCTGCAGAGGTTGCCGTAACCGCTTCCTTGTACCAGAATTCATAAGTACGGGTGTTGTTGTCCTCATCCTCGGTATATCCCTTCGCGATCCAGTTTGCAGAATTGTAGCCTTCTACATTCTCCATCAAATCAAAGTCAATGGCATCCAGCTTATCGGTCTTATTCACCGTCACGGTCATCTTGACATAAGCCTTTTCAGAGCCTTTTTCCACGGTGACTGTGGGGTCTTTCGTGTAGGATTGGCCTGGGATCAGCTTGTAGCTGTTCGCATCCACCCGAGGCGCATCTTTAACGGCTACACCATTCTGATCTACCTTGGCTTCATCCAGCTTGATGGACACCGCACCAACAGTAAAAGTGTTGACGACTTCGTCCTGGGAAGTCAGGTACGCCATGGTTCCCAACACCGATGCGGTCACCAGCAACACCGCACACACTGCCAGGAGCAGAGCTTTGCTTTTCGTTTTCATTATGAAAACCTCCTAAAAAAGATATATAGGGAGCCTTGCGGCATTGCCCTCGAATGGAAAGGATCCTATGGCAGTTCCTCCATGGGATCATCCCCGGCTGCTCCCGGATGGGTGCCGGGGTGCAGCTTCTTCATTCGTCTCTTTTTCTTGGAATGGTCGATCACTTCCCTTGTGAACATATCCGGGAGAAATACCAGCAGCAGGAGCATCGCCCCTGTGCCAATTGCAATGTACTTCCCCGGGGGATGCTGTATGTAATTTGCCAGATACCCCAAATAGGGAATGGTAAAAAACGGCTTACCGATCACATGACTGGCTGGAACCAAATCCCCATCCGCCACCTCGTTGGCATCGCCCTTGGTGCGGTAGGAATGGGATGTTGGATCTTCTTCCTCCCCAAAAATCTCCACCACCCGGTGGGTAGCTATCGTGTTTTCATCCAGATAAAAGGTGATCACATCCCCCACACTCACCCTGTCCGTTTCTTTTACATAGATCAGGCACCCCACTGGATACGCAGGTTCCATGGAGCCGGAAAGGACGGTATAGACCTGCATTCCCGCCAGTCGCACGCCAGTCAGCAAAACCGCCAGGAGCACAACAAGGCTCACCAGCACAGTCGTAAAAGAATTCAAAATAACTTTTCCCTTCGATTGGGACATCCAGTGTCCACCTCCCTTGCTGCGGATATGTTATAACATATCCAGCACCGGGTAGCAACGATTTTCGAACGACAAAACAGCTGTAAAATAACGCAAAAGCCGGAGCTTTCTAAACAAAAGCTCCGGCTTTTTCAGTTATCGACATGACATGATAGACAAATTCAGCAAAACGCACAAAAGAGGTTGTCCCCTCCCTCTGGGCCAATTCCCGCTGAACGGACAAATTCCGCCATTACGAAAAATTTACTTTTTCTTTGCCAACTCCATGACCATATCCATCTTTTCCATGATCTTTCCGTAATTCTCCCGGCGGTGGGGTTTCAGGCAATTGGAACAATCCTTGATTCCCTGGGCTGTATAGGTAAAGCTGCCGCCGCACTTGTCCCCCAACGCATACAGGGGGCAGTAACAAAACAGACAGCTAAAGCTTTCCGGGTCAGCCCCCCGGTGACAGGGAAAATAAGGACATTCTTTGTTTTGAAAAAAATCGTATGCCATTTCTCATTCTCCTTTGCAAGCAGTCCCTTTCATGGTACAATATCCATGAGGTGACTGTTAATGAATGTACTGATCGATGCGGATGCCTGCCCGGTGACAAACATCGCCGTGGCAATTTGCAGCCGCCACCATATCAACTGCTTCCTGCTGTGCGATACCGCCCATCAGATCCAGCGCCCCGGTGCCGAAACCCTGGTCTTTGACAAGGGTTCGGATTCCGTGGATTTTGCCCTGGCAAACCGTGTCCACCCGGGGGATCTGGTGATCACCCAGGACTATGGACTTGCATCCATGTGCCTTGCCAGGGGTGCAAGGGTCATGCACCAGGACGGCTGGGAATATACCCCCTTCAATATCGATGCGCTGCTTTTCCAGCGCCATGAAGCCAGAAAGCTCCGAGCCGCCGGGGGCAGAACAAAAGGGCCAAAGAAGCGCACCGCCAGCCAAGATCAGGCGTTTTCCACCGCTTTCTCGCAGCTGCTCAAAACCATGTCCCAGGGGTAGACCCCCGTGGGTTCCAGTTCAAAGCTCATCCGCTCACCGGTCACCGGGTGGGTAAAGCCCACATGGCAGGACCACAGGGCGATCTCACAGGGATCGTCCAGCGTGCTGTACTTCCGCTCCCCCACCAGGGGCAGCCCCCGGCTGGCGAACTGCACGCGGATCTGATGGGTTCTGCCAGTCTCCAGGCGCACCCGCACCAGGCTGATCCCATCCTCACGACGCAGTACCCGGTAATGCAGAACTGCTTCCTGCACGCCCTTGGCAGGCTCCTGGGCCACGAATGTCATCTTCCGTGCCTTATCCCGGCCCAGAAGATCCCGGAGTGTGCCGTTTTCCGCTACCGGCACCCCATGGAGCACCGCCAAATATTCCTTTTCAAATGTATTTTCCCGGATCTGCCGGGAAAGTGCCGACGCAGCGGGAGCGTTTCTTGCCAGCACCATCAGCCCGGATACCACCCGGTCCAGACGGTGCACCGTGCGGATATCCGCTTTGGGATCTCCCAGTTCCTGCCGGATCAGCTCCGGCAATCCCCCCGCCTCGTCCGTGGACAGCACTCTTGCAGGCTTCACGCACACCAATACATCCTGATCTTGATAAATGATCTCCATATCCACCATCCTTTTGTAATATGGTAGCAGAAATCCAGGCGCAATGCAAGCACATCCTGCACTGTTCAGGAAATATCGCTTCCGCCCATCCGTACCGTAACGATGTAGCTTCCGGTATTATCTGGGGAGATCACTGCCTGGGTATCGTGCTGCGGCAATTGCAAAGTACCCTCTTCCAAATTCTGCCGGGAGATCCAATAGTCATCCACCCGGTACCATTTCCCATATTCCAGGGATTCCAGATATTCTTCCAGTGTCAAGTGATTATTATAGATCACTTTGGCATGGGGCTGCCCCACATACCGTAAATGCCACGGCTCATACTTTACCCCGGTTTCTCCCTTTCCGTATACCGGATAGCGGATGATAAAGCCATCCCGCCAGCAATTGGAATTAATGTACTTTCCCGCATCGGATTTCAGGAATCCATAGCTGGCGTAGTATTTTACATACACATCCAGGGCAAGGCCCGTCTGGTGCTCACTGGTTCCCGGGGCATTGGCTGTGGTAGGCTCTTCCCTGTATAATTCCTGCTGTTTTTCTTCCGTTCGGTATGCACTGGAGATCAAAAGCCGCTCCCCCGTGGCTTCCTTTACACGCTCTGCAAGCTGCATATACGCATTTTGAATACAGGTGTTCATCTGCACATCCGTGTCTTTGTAAGCGGAAATCGACCATTCAAAAGAATCCGGGATCACGTATTTCTCACTGACCAGCATCATGCTTTGATCAATGGTCACCCCGGGATCTTCCGCCAATTCTTCCAGTGTTTTGGAAAGCAGGTCCCCCGGCGTACCGGGCTGCATCAGCGTTTTCTCCTCCCCGATACCCAGATAGGCCATTGCGACATAGACACTCTGGGGTTCTTTCCAAAGGAAAAGACCCGCACCACACAGTAAAACCATTGCACAGGCAATGACAAGTAATTTTGTTCTTTTTTTCATATTCCTCACGTATAATAAAAACCATCTCGAAAGGGGTGGTTTTTATTATTTCTCCTT
>CAZVAB010000025.1:0-12287 GCA_964625045.1 uncultured Oscillospiraceae bacterium
TTTTGATGTTTCATTAGGAAAGGACCAGATCGTAGTCCATGCGCTTCAGGTCAATGATTGTAGCCTTGACCTTCTCCACCAGACCATCCTTCCACTCCTCGGTGTCCTCTGCGCGCATTTCAGCGTCGATCAGGGAATCACGGTAGGTCAGATCGGAGTGAGAGATAAAGTAGATGATGTGGTAGCCGTACTCGGTCTCAACGATACCGGTGTCGCCTTCCTTGCGGGCTTCGTCGAAGCACCAGTCATTGAAAGCTTCCACCATCAGGCCGGGGTAGATATCCTCGTACACGCCGCCGTTGGACTTGCTGCCGGGATCGGTGCTCTTTTCCTCAGCCAGCTTCTTGAAGCTCTCCAGAGTGGCCTCGCCGTCCTTCCACTGCTTCAGCAGATCTTCGGCCTTGGCCTTAGCGGTCTCCTTCTCTTTGACGGAGTAGGTGGTGTTGCCGCTGCTGTCCTTGGTGCCGCCCTCAAAGGAAACCAGAATGTGGGAGGCATTCACCAGATACATCTCGTTCTTGTCGCACTCGGTGAACAACACAACATAGTAGCCGTTGGTGTTCTCGGTCTTGGCGCAGCTGTCGGTGTGCTCATGGTCAGTCTCGCAGGTGTAGCTGACGACGGTCATATCGATGGCATCCAGATCGCCGGCCTTGCGCTCGGTGTTGGTGATCCAGTTTCTGGTCTTGTCAGGCAGGTTGATGGAGCCGGGGAAGTAGTTCTTGACCTCGGTAGCGGTTGCGGCCTTGGCATCCTTATCGCTCTCGTCGATCTTGTTGACGGCCAGAGCCTGGACTGCCTTGTCAAAGGACTCCTTATCGGTGATGCCGGCGGCCTTCAGAGCGTCTGCATCGGCCTTAGCCAGCTTGCGGGCCTCTTCACGCTGCTCGTCGGTGTAAGTGACCTTACCGTCCTCATCCTTGGTGCCTTCGCCCAGGTAAGCGGTGTAGTTGACGTAGTAGTAGATATAGGAGTAACGGTTGTATTCGGTCTGCTTGTCCTTTTCGTATGCACGGTAATCGGATGCTTCATACTCAAGGCTGTCAGAGTGTGCGTTGTAGTAGGAAGAAGCGATGGTGCTGATGGTGTAGTAATCGGTGTATTCGTCCACAGTAACGCCGTTGCCGTAGGTGGACTTCAGGTAGGACTTCACGCTGCTGTAGCCATAGTATGCGGCATACACTTCCAGCATCTTGATGGTGCTGTCGATCTCGGACTGCTCGTCCTCGGTCAGCTTGTAGTTTTCAGCCATGGCGTTGTCGTACAGGGTGTAGACACCTCTGGCGTTCTCAATGGCCTCGTTGATGAAGTAGTCTGCCCAGGTCTCGTTCTTTTCCTTGTCCTTCACCTGCTCGTCCAGGGGCTTGCTGGTGTCGAAGCCCAGCATATAGGACCAGTAGCTGCCGAAGGTGGAATAGTAGGTGGAGTAGACCTCGTTCTGATATTCAGAAATGGCGTCGACATAGAAATAAGTCAACTCTGCAGTGGTCAGCTCATGGTCACCGACGGTGATGGCGTGGCTGTTGCGGCGCAGGGCACCGTCGATCAGGGGGCTGACCACAACGCCGACCACGATCGCGACAACCAGAACCATGACCACGGCAAAGGTCAGGGTGTAGGCTTTCAGAGTTTTTGCCTCTTTCAGTTCCTGCTTCTGCTTTTCAGTCATAGCAGCAGCATTCAGCTCGTTGCGGAGCTTCTTTTTATTGGATGCGCTCATGTAATCAATTCCTCTCATTGTCCTTATGGTACGCTGCGCAAAGGGTGCGCAAAGACCGGAGTATTATAACTGATTTGCGCCTCAGTTTCAAGTCCTTTGTTGTGGAATTTGTTAAAAATATGAAATTGTTTACAAAATTTTTTAAGTTTCCCGGGAAAAATACCCCTTTGAGCGTAAAAAGACAGGAGGTGCTTTCGCACTTCCTGTCTAAAAATCCCGCTTTGGCCGTGTGCATCCAATTATGACCTGCACAAAAAGGCAGGTGGGTTGCCGCTCCCAATTTTCGCTGCTCCCAACATCCACCCATCGTCAAAGCGTGGGCGGGAGGTCTGCAATCCAAAAGGGAAATCTAACATCCCTAGTTAAAAATGTGGGTCCAAAAGGACACATCACGCACCAAGCAGGAGATGCTTATTCGGTATCGTCGTCTTCGTAGAGCCTGTCAACGATGAGACTGTTCACAGCTTCCAGCTCTTGCTGATCCTCCACGATGGAGAGGATCGGTTCCCCGTCTTCTTCGGATGATTTCAGGATGCTCACCTGATAGTCCTGGGCGAGGGCATCGTCCGCCGGGATCACCGCCAGATAGCTTGCGCCGTTATATTCAATGGTGGTCAAAACCTCCAGCTCATATTCCACACCATCTTCATCGGTGATGGTGATAAAGTCGGAGCCGTATGTGTCTGCCATGTTCGTTCCTCCGGGTGTCTGTTGTTACACCCGTATTGTAGCGCATCTGGGCGATAAAATCAAGTAGTCAGATTGCATGAACTCCGGGGCAAAGATTTGGAAGGAAATGGGCTTCGTTCCATCCAGTCTATGTGCCGGAAGGGAAAATGGTTCCCGGTCAGGGAAACCGATCTTCCAGCATTTTCTTCAGCTGCCCAAGACTGTCCACATGGATGCCTTTTTTCAGTGCCTGCTGATCTGCCTGCGGCAACTGTGACACTTCATAAGGAAATACGCGCATGGGTGTGGGGTCATTGTCCTTCCACAGGGCGATTTTTCCTTCGTGAATACCGAGAAGAAATCCCAATAACAGGATAGAATATAGATAACGGTGCTGCTTCATCTGTCCAACTCCCTTCGCAGATGTAGTATGTGTGAAAATTTACGCTTTATTTAAGAATTTCTGCTTTCGTTTTTTGCGCTTGTGTGATATAATCATACGGCTAGAGCTATAAGCATTTGGCAAAATACGGGAGAATACGACCCGGAGGGCGTTTTTCGTCCCTCTGTATGGAGGTTTTAATATGGAATATGAACACGATGATGTGAGAAAGGTGACCAGACAGTCCTGGAAAATGCCACGAGCGCTGGTATTTTTACGGGGCGCGTGGACGGGCATCTATTCTGTTCTGAAAATTTTTATCGCAGCCATTGCGACGGTGCTGCTGATCTGCGCTGTGTGCGCCTTTGCCTTTGTTGGCATCCTGGCGGACTATTTGGAGACGGATATCCTGCCCAATGCCGAGGAAAAACTGGAGGGCTATGACCAGAGCGGCAACTCTGTCATGTACTATGTGGACGCGGAAGGAAATATCCAGGTGCTTCAGCAGCTCCATGCGGATACGGACTCCGATTGGGCCACCTATGACGAGATCCCGGAAGCGCTGATCTATGCGGCGGTGGCCATTGAGGATCACCGGTTCTTTGAGCATCAGGGCGTGGACTGGATCCCCACGGTGAAAGCCTGTATCAATATGTTCGTCGGCTCCCGGAGCGAGTTCGGCGGTTCCTCCATCACCCAGCAGCTGATCAAGAATTTGCGACTGGAACATGATGCCAGCGCCGACGATGTGACGGTGCAGCGTAAAGTGTTGGAGATCTTCCGGGCAACGGAATTTGAAAAGCGCTATGACAAGAAGATCATCCTGGAGTGGTATCTGAACAAGATCTATCTGGGTGAGCGCTGCAAGGGCATCAAGCCCGCCGCGGCGAAGTATTTCGGCAAGGAGCTGGAAGACCTGAATGTGGCGGAGTGTGCCGCCCTCATCAGTATCACCAATAACCCCTCTTTGTTTAATCCCTACCGTACCGGTCTGGACAACTATAAGGGTGAACAGCTGACGGGTATGGAGCGGAATAAGCGCCGCCGGGAAGACACCATTTATATGATGCATGAGTACGGCTGGCTGACGGATGATGAATACGAGCAGGCAAAGATCGACAGTGAAAATCTGACACTGAAGCGGGGCATCGACGAAGCGGATAGGTACGCCGACTGCTCCAACGAGGAATGCCGCTATCACGGCAAGGTGGGTACTTTTACCCTGAGCAGTGACGGCAAGCATATCTGCCCCAAGTGCGGCTCCACCGTGGAAGTGGGGGAGGATGCTTCTCAGGAGGTCTATTCCTGGTTTGTGGATGTGGTGCTGGAGGATGTGGCCCAGGTGCTGTGCGAACGCAACGGCATTGACTGGGACGAGGCGGACAAGGACACAAAGGCAGACTATAAACGCCTGGTCTGCCAGGGCGGCTACCATATTTATACTACACTGGATATGACGGTGCAAAAACAGGTGGACGAGATCTACACGGACTTGAGCAATATCCCTAATACCAACAGCAGCCAGCAGTTGGATTCCGGTATCGTGATCATTGACAATGAAACCGGCGATATCGTGGCCATCTGCGGCGGTGTGGGCGAAAAGACCGTTCACGATGCTTACAGCACCGCAACGGACGCAAAGCTGCAGCCCGGTTCTTCCATCAAGCCTTTGACGGTGTACGGCCCCGCTTTTGAGCTGGGGGTTATCACCCCGGCAACGGTGGTCAACGATATGCCCCTTTATTATAATGGATCCACGCCGTTCCCCAGAAATGATGACCGGAAGTACAAGTACAGCTACACCATTTTTGAGGGCTTGCAGCGCTCTGTTAACGCTGTGGCGGTAAATACCCTGGATATCATGGGCCTGGAATACAGCTTCAACTTTGCAAAGGACAAGTTCCAGCTGTCCCATTTGGTCAAATCCTATACAAACTCCTCAGGAAAGGTGTTTACGGACGTGGCCTGGGCACCGCTGGGTATGGGCGCACCCACCGTTGGTGTGACCGTGCGGGAAATGACCAATGCGTTCTCCTCCTTCGCAAACAAAGGTATTTACCGGGATGGCCGGACTTATACGCTGGTGTATGACAGCAACGGTCAACTGGTGATCAACAACGAGCAGACTTCCACCCAGATCCTTAGTGAAAAGGCCGTTGACTATGTCAACTACTGCCTGGAAAACGCAGTGCAACTGGGTACTGGTAGCCTGGCAAATATCAGCGGCGTGCAGGTGTACGGTAAGACCGGTACTACTTCCAGCAACAAAGACCGCTGGTTCTGCGGCTATACGGAGCTTTATACCGCCGCGGTTTGGTGCGGCTACCGGGAAACGCCGGAGGCAATCACCGGTTTGTCCCCCAGTGGTAACCCTGCCTGCCGTCTGTGGAAAAAGGTCATGGAGCCGCTGCACAAGGGAAAAGCCTCTGGTGACCTGCATGATACCAGCAAAATGGTGGATGTGTCCGTGTGTCTGGATTGCGGCAAGCTGGCAACTTCTGCCTGTGAAAAGGACATCCGCACCCATCTGCACGGCATCAGCCGAGTGGCAACGGCCAAGGTCTATCCCGAGGATGTGCCCACCAGCTACTGTGACTGCCATGTGATGGTGGACTACTGTGACACCTGCGATGGCGTTGCCAACATCACCTGCACCAGCACCATCAAGGTTGCTCTGGTCAAGCGCACCCAGGCGGAAGTTTCGGCAATGAAGGATGCCATCGGCAAGGGCCTGCAGGCTGCTTACTATGACGAGCGGCACATTTACCTGGTGGATGAAAACGGCAATGATGTCACATTCCACGGTTATAACAATGATAAGAACTGGGGCGTGAAAAAACCGTACCTGGTTTGCAGCAAACACAAATTTTTAGATCCGTTCGAGCGTGTAACGGAAGAAGAGGAGTAACCCATGATTTGGCTATCCGATGAATGGAAGGAATATGAAGTGCTGGACACTTCGGACGGCGAGCGGTTGGAGCGCTGGGGAAGATACACCCTGGTGCGCCCCGATCCCCAGGTGATCTGGAACACCCCCAAGACCCACCCGGGCTGGAAAAAGTACGACGCCCGGTATCTTCGCTCCAACACCGGCGGCGGTCACTGGTCTGACCACCATCTGCCGGAGCGCTGGCAGATCCACTATAAGGATTATTTGACGTTCAATGTCAAGCCCATGAACTTCAAGCACACGGGCGTTTTTCCGGAGCAGGCTGCCAACTGGGACTTTATCCGGGAAAAGTGCGCCAATGCCGGACGGCCTGTGCGGGTGCTGAACCTGTTTGCTTACTCCGGCGGCGCGACTTTGGCTGCCGCCGCAGGCGGGGCAGAGGTGTACCATGTGGACGCATCCAAGGGCATGGTGGCATGGGCAAAGGAAAACGCCCAGGCTTCCGGCCTTGCGGACCGGCCCATCCACTGGATCGTGGATGACTGCGCCAAGTTCATCCAGCGGGAGATCCGCCGGGGCCGCCGGTATGACGGCATCATCATGGATCCCCCCAGCTATGGCCGTGGCCCCAGCGGGGAGATCTGGAAGATGGAGACCAGCTTCTATCCGTTCCTGCTGGAAACGGCAAGGCTGCTGACGGATGATCCGCTGTTCGTGATCATCAATTCCTACACCACGGGCCTGGCACCTTCCGCTGTTGGCTATGCGGCGGATGTGGTTTTCGGAGCGGAGCATGGGGGCAAGACCCAGGTGGGCGAGTTGGGCCTGCCGGTGAAGTCCACGGGCATCATGCTGCCCTGCGGTTCCACCGGACGGTGGACACCCTGATCAGGAGGGGATCTTTTTGAGCACTGCGATCAATGTAGAACATCTGGCGTATACTTATCCGGGCGTGGACAACACGCCCGGCATCGCCGTATTTAAAGACCTGAATTTGCAGGTGGAAGCGGGTAGCTTTGTGGCCATTTTAGGGGGCAACGGCTGCGGAAAATCCACGCTTGCAAAGCATTTTAATTCCATCTTGCTGCCCTGCGGCGGCAAGGTCCATGTCTTCGGCATGGACACCATGGACGATGAAAAGCTGCTGACCATCCGCAAAACAACCGGCATGGTATTCCAAAACCCGGACAACCAGATCGTTGCCAATGTGGTGGAGGAAGATGTGGCCTTTGGCCCGGAGAATTTGGGCATTTCCAGCGCGGAGATCCGCAGAAGGGTGGATAATGCCCTGAAACAGGTGGGGATGTACGAATACCGGGAGCACGCCCCCCATTTGCTCTCCGGCGGTCAGAAGCAGCGCATTGCCATTGCGGGCATCATCGCCATGGAGCCCAACTGCATCGTTTTGGACGAGCCCACTGCTATGTTGGATCCCAGAGGCCGCCGGGAGGTCATGGAGACCATCGGACGGCTGAACCGTGAGAAGGGGATCACTGTGATCCTTATTACCCACCACATGGATGAAGCCGCCCAGGCCCAGCGTGTGGTGGTCATGGACAAGGGCAAAATCGCAGCGGACGGCACGCCCCAGACGGTGTTCGCTCAGGTGGAGCTGCTGCACAGCATCGGCCTTGCGGCACCGGAATCGGTGGAGCTGTGCTGGGCACTGAATAAGGAAGGCTTCCAGCTGCCGCTGGACAAATTGACCCCAGAAGAATGTGCGCAGACACTTTTTGAAACTTGGAAGGTTTGACGCACCGGAGGTAGAGAAACTTGAAACCGATTTTAGAAATTCAAGATCTGACCCATGTTTACAGCGCCGGAACGCCCTTTGAGCACCGGGCGCTGGATCATGTGTCCTTTTCCGTGCAACCGGGGGAGTTTATCGGCATCATCGGTCACACCGGGTCCGGAAAATCCACCCTGATGCAGCACATGAATGGCCTGCTAAAGCCTACTTCCGGCAAGATTTTGCTGGATGGCAAGGATATCTGGGCCGATAAGCTCTCCACCCGCCAGGCACGGTTTCGGGTGGGACTGGTGTTCCAGTACCCGGAATACCAGCTGTTTGAAGAGACCGTCTATAAGGACATTGCCTTTGGCCCCAAAAACATGGGCCTTTCCAGGGAGGAGATCGACCGCCGGGTGCGGGATGCTGCCCGGGTGGTTGGCCTGACGGAGCAGCAGCTGGAGGTTTCCCCCTTTGATCTGTCCGGTGGACAGAAGCGCCGGGTGGCCATTGCGGGCGTTATCGCCATGGAGCCGGAGGTGCTGATTTTGGACGAGCCCACTGCGGGCCTTGACCCAGTGGGCCGGGAGGAGATCCTGAAAAATATTGAGGATTACCGCCGGGAGAAAAACGCCACCATCATGATGGTCAGCCATTCCATGAACGATGTGGCACGGCTGACGGATCGTCTGCTTGTGATGAACGGTGCCCAGCTTGCCATGGACGGCACTCCTGGGGAAGTATTTACCCACGCAAGAGAACTGGTGCAGATGGGTCTTGACATCCCGGATGTGACCCGGGTATTCCTGCGGCTGCAGGAAATGGGTCTGGATGTACCCACGGTGTACACCATCGACCAGGCTGTGGTAGCCCTGAAGCAGCAAAAGGGAGGGGTGTACCATGCTTAAAGACATTACATTAGGCCAGTATTTCCCGGGAAATTCCGTGATCCACCGCCTCGACCCCAGAACAAAGCTCATCATGGTAGTCGTGTATATTGTGGCGCTGTTTACAGCGGGGGGCATCGTCTCCTATGGACTGATGCTGGCGTTTTTGCTCACCTGCATCTATCTTTCCAAGATCCCGGTGAATGCCTTTGTCAAGGGCATGAAGCCGCTGGTGTTCATTCTGGTGTTTACGGGCGTTTTGAACCTGTTCTTTACCCAGGATGGGAATGTGCTGGTGTCTTTCTGGGTCATTACCATTACGGACAATGGCATTATCCGGGCAATCATGATGCTGGCCCGGATCTTGATGCTGATCACGGGGACGTTCCTGCTGACCTATACCACATCCCCCATTGCCTTGACCGACGGTTTGGAGTCCCTGCTGGGTCCCCTGAAAAAGATCAAGGTGCCGGTGCATGAGCTTTCCATGATGATGTGCATTGCGCTGCGCTTTATCCCCACATTGATCGAAGAGACGGACAAGATCATGTCCGCTCAAAAAGCCCGGGGCGCTGATTTTGAGACCGGAAAGCTCATGGATCGGGTGAAAGCGCTGGTGCCCATTCTGGTGCCGCTGTTTATCAGTGCTTTCCGCCGGGCGGATGAATTGGCAACAGCCATGGAGTGCCGCTGCTATCACGGCGGCGAGGGTAGAACGAAGATGAAGCTGCTGCGCTACAAGCGCGTCGATCTTCTGACCTTTGTGCTGGGCGCTTTGATTTTGATGGCGGTTTTTGCCCTGGCGCACCTGGGACTGTGAGGTGGCCATGCGGAATATTGCTGTTTTTATCCGATATCTGGGCACTGCCTATCATGGCTGGCAGATCCAGAAAAGCCTGCCCACGGTCCAGGAGACTATGGAAAAGGCCATCGCCATGCTCACTGGGGAGCGGGTCCATGTCACTGGCTGCGGGCGCACCGACGCGGGCGTTCACGCCAAATGCTATGTGGCGAATTTTCGCACCAGCTCTACCATTCCTGTGGAGCGGTTGCCCTATGCCCTGAATACCCACCTGCCGGAGGATATCGTGGTGACCAAGGCGTTTGAAGTCCATGAGAATTTCAATGCCATCGGCTCCTGCGCCCGGAAGGAGTATACCTATCTGATCTATAATTCCAGGGTGAAAGATCCTTTCTATGTCAACAGAGCCTGGTTTTATCCCAAGCACCTGGACGAGAGAATCATGCAGGCGGCGGCGGACAGGTTTGTGGGCACCCACGATTTTGCCGCAGTGCGAAGTGTGGGCACGGATGTTAAATCCACCGTGCGTACCGTATATTATTATAAGGTGGAGCGCCACGGGGATCTGATTGCCCTGCGGGTCTGCGCCAATGGATTTTTGTACAACATGGCCCGGGCCATGGCTGGCACGGTGGTGTACGCCGCAGAAGGGAAGATCAAGCCGGAGGATATCGGCAGGATACTGGATGAGGGAAACCGCACCGCAGCTGGGCCCACCGTTCCCCCCGGCGGACTTTACATGACCCACCTGTGGTATGACGATGGGGTGGAAAACTTTGAATGTGCCGCCCCGGAAATTGTTTAAAGAAAGTTTTATCTTTTTGTTGGGAAGTATGGTATACTTCCCGGAAAAGGAGTGAGAGCAGATGCAACCGAAGTTGTGTACCAAATGCAAAAAGAATATTGCCGTCGTGTTCATCACCAAGATGGAAAACGGCGTGACCATGAATGAGGGCTACTGCCTGAAATGCGCCCGGAGTCTGGGGATTCCTCAGATCGAAGAGGCTGTGAAGCAGATGGGCTTTTCTGAAGAGGATCTGGACAGCTTGAGCGACGAAATGAGCAGCATGTTCGGACAGATCGACCAGGGGGATGGAGAAGACGACGATATGGACAGCCGTACCGCCACTTTTCCCATGCTCAATCAGCTCTTTGGCGGCGCGGGCCCCATGGCCAGCGGTGAAGAGCGCCATCCCGCTCCCCGCAAAGAGCCGGAGAATGAAAAGGGCGGGGAAGAAGCCCCCAAGAAGAAGTCCAAGAAGCACAAATTCCTGGACAGCTACTGCATGAACCTGACAGGCCGGGCCAGAGAAGGCAAGCTGGATGCGGTGATCGGCAGAGATGTGGAAACGGAGCGGGTCATTCAGATCCTGAACCGCCGCCAGAAGAACAATCCCTGTCTCATCGGCGAACCGGGCGTGGGCAAGACGGCCATTGCCGAGGGGTTGGCCCAGCGGATCGTTGCGGGAGAAGTGCCCTATAAGCTGCGGGATAAAGAAGTGTTTTTGCTGGACCTGACGGCACTGGTTGCCGGAACCCAGTTCCGGGGTCAGTTTGAAAGCCGTATGAAGAGCCTGATCGGCGAGATCAAGGAGTGCGGCAATATCATCCTGGTGATCGATGAAGTCCACAATCTGGTGGGCGCGGGTGACGCGGAAGGTTCTATGAATGCAGCCAATATCCTGAAGCCCGCTCTGTCACGGGGTGAGATTCAGGTGATCGGCGCAACCACCTTCAACGAATACCGAAAGCACATTGAAAAAGATGCGGCCCTGGAACGGCGCTTCCAGCCGGTGACTGTGGCAGAGCCGACCATCGAGGAAGCCAGCCAGATCATGCAGGGGATTGCCCCCAAGTATGCCGAGTTCCATGGCGTGCGCATCTCCCCGGAGATCGCGCGGCAGTGCGTGGTGCTCTCGGAGCGGTATATTACCGACCGCTTCCTGCCGGATAAGGCCATCGACCTGCTGGACGAAGCCTGCTCCGATGTGAATTTGCGCTGCAAGGAGATCTCCCGCCTGGCGGAGCTGCGCAAGGAGCGGGACGATTACGAATTGGAACTGCAAATGCTCACAGAGGATGTGGAGAACGAGCACTTCCAGCGCCTTGCCCATCTGCGCAGCCGCCTGTGCCAGATCGCGGCGGAGATCGAGCAGTTGGAGCAGGTGCCGCCCCCGGCTGTGACCATGGAAAATCTGGCCCGGATCATTGAGCTGTGGACGAAGATCCCGGCTTCCAAAATCAAGGCACAGGAATATGAGCAGATCAACGGCCTGCCCGCCCGGCTGAAAAGCCACATCGTGGGACAGGATGAAGCGGTGGAAGCAGTGTCCAGAGCCATTCGCCGCCACCGTGTGGGGATTTCCCTGAAGAAGCGGCCTGTTTCCTTTATTTTTGTTGGACCCACGGGTGTGGGCAAGACGGAGCTGGTCAAGTGCCTTGCCAATGACCTGTTTGACTCGGTGGATAGTCTCATCCGGCTGGATATGTCGGAATTTATGGAAAAGCACACCGTCTCCAAGCTCATCGGTTCGCCCCCCGGCTATGTGGGCTACGATGAGGCAGGCCAGCTGACGGAGAGGATCCGCCGTAAGCCCTATTCTGTGGTGCTCTTTGACGAGATCGAAAAGGCCCACCCGGATGTGCTGAATGTGTTGCTGCAGGTGCTGGATGACGGGCGCATCACCGATGCCCAGGGCCGTGTGGTAAACTTTGAGAATACCATCATCGTTATGACCTCCAACGCCGGTTCCGAAGGCCGTGTGGCAAGCCTTGGCTTTGGCCGCACCCAGGCGGATCAGGTGAAGGAGAAGACCATGGGTGCGCTGCGGGAGTTCCTGCGGCCGGAGTTTATCAACCGTGTGGATGAGATCATCACCTTCAACCACCTGAGCGAAAGTGATTTCCATGGAATTGCGGATATCATGCTGTCGGAGTTGTCCGGCTGTCTGGCCGAACGGGGCCTGACCATCACCTGGACGGCGCAGGTGCGGGATCTTCTTGTGAAGAAGGCATTTTCCAATGTCTACGGTGCCCGGAATCTGCGGCGCACCATCCAGCGTGAACTGGAAGACCCCATTTCCGAGAAGATTATTGATTCTTTTGAAAGCCCCATCACCTCCATTTCCGTCACCACGGAGGGGGAGAAGATCGTGGTTTCTGCCCAGTGATACGGATAAAACCGGGAAGCGTTGCGCTTCCCGGTTTT